>JAILCP010000027.1 GCA_024680055.1 Lachnospiraceae bacterium
GCCATTAAGAAATACAAAGACATCGACTTTGACAAGGTGGAAAGCGATGAGGAAGCAAAGAAGTTAGCTGATCAGTACGGCGTAGAATACGAAGAGCGTCACAAAAAAGGTGACATCATCTCCTTATTCTTCGAAGAGTTCGTAGAAGAGCATTTAATTCAGCCTACCTTCGTTATGGATCACCCGGTTGAAATTTCTCCACTTACCAAGAGAAAACCGGATCGTCCTGAATTAGTAGAGCGTTTTGAGTTATTTATTAACACCTGGGAGATGTGTAACGCATACTCAGAGTTAAATGACCCAATTGACCAGAGAAAACGTTTTGAGGCACAGGAAGAAGCTTATGCCAACGGTGATGAGGAAGCTCAGCACACGGACGAGGACTTCTTAAATGCACTTAGCATCGGTATGCCACCTACAGGCGGTATCGGCTACGGAATCGACAGATTGTGTATGCTTTTAACCGACAGTGCAGCCATCCGTGATGTTTTGCTTTTCCCTACTATGAAATCCGAAAAATCCGGAAGCGAAGGAAAGAGCAACGCTACAGAAGAGTGCAACACCGGATTCTTCACACCAAACAATAAGATTGACTTCAGCAACGTAAAGGTTGAGCCATTATTTGAAGAGGAAGTTGATTTTGACACCTTCTGCAAATCAGACTTCAGAGCCGTTAAGGTAAAAGCCTGCGAGGCAGTTCCAAAATCAAAGAAACTTCTTCAGTTCACCTTAAACGATGGTTCCGGCAAAGACAGAATCATCCTTTCCGGAATTCACGCATACTATGAACCGGAAGAGCTGGTTGGAAAGACCTTGATCGCAATTACCAACCTGCCACCAAGAAAGATGATGGGTATCGAATCCTGTGGTATGTTACTTTCTGCAGTAAGCAACTACAAGGATAAGGAAGACGAGGAAGAACTTCATCTTCTTATGGTTGATAACCACATTCCTGCAGGTGCGAAGTTGTACTAGTGGGGATGTCCCATTGGAAAGATTTTAAAACTACATAGTTTATTGAGAGCTCCGATTTATTTCGGGGCTCTTTGCAATTAGGCACCGGTTTTAATTTTAATAAAAATTTATGATTAATCCTGTAACGAAAAGGCTTAAATCTGCATTAACTATATGAAACCCATTGAAAGGAGGTGAGGAGTTGCTGTCCATGGAGGAGATATATCAGCGTTATGCAAAGACCGTTTACCATTTTCTGCTGGTTCGCACGGCAAATGATGACCTGGCACAGGAACTGACCCAGGAAACCTTTTATCAGGCAATACGGAGCATTGACCGCTTTGATGAAAGCTGTAAGCTGTCCACATGGCTGTGCGCCATTGCCAAAAATGTACTTCTCACTTATCAGAGAAAGCATCCCGCTACGGAGAACATTGAGAATCCGGAAGTGCAAGCCCTTCAGGGAGATTCTACAGAGAATGTGGTAATGAACAAAATCTCCAACGTTGATATTTTAAAAATGTTGCATGGGCTTGCTGAGCCCTACCGTGAGGTTATGTATCTAAGAACGCTTGGAGGACTTTCTTTTAAGGAAATTGGCGAGGTGTACACAAAGAGCGAGAACTGGGCCCGTGTTACTTTCTATCGGGCGAAAGAAAAGTTGAGAAAGGATGTGGAATGATGAATCAAATAGATTGTGAAGTAGTGCAGGATTTATTTCCTTCTTATATCGAGGGACTCACCGGTGAGAAGACAAATGCGGTGATCAAAGAGCATCTTTCGAGCTGCGAAAAATGCCGCAAAGTGCTGGCTGCAATGGAAGAATCTGCTCCAAATATCCCGGATATTTCCCCGGAAGAGGAGCAGGAGATTGATTTTTTAAAGAAAAACAGAAAAAGAAACCGTAGGATTGTTTTGGGAAGTATTGGCGGAGCCCTTCTAATGATCCTTGTGTTAATTGCTCTGCGAAATTTTGTGATTGGGACCAAAAACGATCCGAGTTGGTCTGCGACGAATCTGAACATAGTGGATAATGAGTTGGATTTTACTGCGGTGTCCACCGAAAGTGAAACTGCAATTGCTTCACTTGATTTTACGGAAGAAGACGGTGTGATTACAGTGCAGGCCCGTACGGTTCTTGTAAGTCCGCTTCACCATAGATCTTTGAAGGGAAGTTATACTGCTTCAGAATCCATTAAAGAAGTGAGAATTGGAAGACGGATCATTTGGTCTGATGGCGCAACGGTTTCTGCATCAGCCTCTGAACTTTTTGACACCAGACATGATTACGTCGGTGATATGTCGGCTAATAGCCGGATCACAAACGCATTAAGCCTTGGATCATTTCTTGGTCCATTTAAAAACGAGCTGGAGACAACGGCAGAGCCGTACGGCTGGAAGATTCTGCTTTCAGAGGACATCCCTCGTGCAAAACTTGTGCAAAAAGAGCAGGACATGGATGCCTTCGGACAAGTGATGGTTGGGTTGGTTGGAAATCTGGATCATGTCACCTTCGTTTATACAAGTAACGGTGCAGAAAAATCGAGAACAATTACTGCAGAAGAGGCCAGTGCATTTTTAGGAGAAGATATCAAGAATTGCGGAAAAAATATACGTACACTGGATTTGCTTATTCGAAAGAGCGGGCTAGTGTTGTAATAGAAGGTGGTGCCTTTTTTTGCCATGAATGTTATAATTTGAAAAACAAGAAGATTAACTTTGCACCGGCAGGAAAGGAGCATCTATGAAAACACTGATTGTGGTAGATATGCAAAAGGATTTTATCGACGGTTCACTTGGCACCAAAGAAGCGGTGGCCATTGTTCCAAACGTAGTCAAGAAGATAAAAGAGTATCGGGAAAATAAGGATCAGATTATTTTTACCAGAGATACCCATCAGAAGAACTATCTGGAAACCCAGGAAGGGAAAAATCTTCCGGTGGAGCACTGTATTGAAGGAACTGCCGGATGGCAGATTGCAAGTGAGATTGAGGTGCAACCGGAGGACATGGTCATCAATAAGGTGACCTTTGGACATGTGTGGGATAAAGAAGATATAAAAGGTTCCGAAATTGAGTTGGTAGGACTTTGCACCGATATCTGTGTGATTTCCAATGCCCTTGGAATCAAAGCAGTATTACCGGAGACTCCCATTAGTGTGGATGCAAACTGTTGTGCAGGAGTTACTCCGGAATCCCATGAGAACGCATTGGAAGCAATGAAGATGTGTCATATTAAGGTGACTTCATAAAGTTTTTGTACCTGATTATAAATATCAGAGGACTTCACACCTTTTGAGTCCTCGCCCCAAACGCTAATACAGGCGCCTGCAATATTTGCGGGCGTCTTGCTTTTTTTTCCATAATCGGAATCCCATACCAAAAGATTCCAGTTTTCCTTGGCGTCCTTTACAGCATATTCCGTGTCTTCCTTGGATATGGTGGAAGGGCTCGGGGTCAGATACAGGTAGTAGGAATTGTAATTGAACAGGGTAAAACCCTCTTCCTGCAGCAGCGGAAAGCTTGCGCGTAGCTTGCGGCGGCGGGCTTTTGTGGCAGCATCGCAGGTGTCTCCGTCATAACTCCAGTAGGTCACCAGGAGGTTATGATTGATAGAAGAGATGTTGGTTTTGGTAAAAAGGTCATTCCAGGCAAGAACGGTAAAACCTTTTTTCTCCAAATATTCACTGATGGTGTTGAGGTAGGACGCATTGGTTTTGGCGCTTCCGGACCAGAATTCGTCACAGCCCATGTGAAAATAGTTGCAGTCGGAAAAAAGGGTGGCATATTCCTTATAGATTTTCTTTGCAAAGGAAATGGCTTGAGGGTTACGGATGGCCAGCTCCCCTTGGTAATCAGCATGGAAAATCTTAGGGTTGGATTTCTTGTATTTTAGCAGGTAGAGTTTTTCAAAGCCGCCCATGTGCCCGGGCATGTCAATTTCAGGAATGATTTCAACCTTCTTTTTTTCGGCGTAGGCTAGGATGATTTGAATCTGTTTTTGGCTCAAAAAACTGCGACCTGTCTTAGGATTGTAAAAGGCTCCGTTTTTATGGCGGTATTTTTTCTTGGCAATTTGATTTAAAGATTTGCATTCAATTCCCACATTTCGATCTCCGGTAAAATGCAGTTGTACATAGCCATTTTTGGCTTTGGCGGCCAGGTTGATGTACTTTTGAATCTGCTTCACAGAATAATAGCGATTGCTTACATCAAGGTTAATGCCCGAAAGTGGTGTCTTTGCCTGAGCAAAAACAGGCTCTATGGTTGATAAAAGCAAGGTTAGGATGAAAAGCAAAGTGCTGAATCTATACTTCATGTTCATATAATGATTCCTCCAATGTAATTATAGTAACATATATTTAGCAGAAAAACTTGACAACGGAAAGAGAACGGTGTACTCTAACGACAGAGAACAGTGTTCACCGAATGAGAGAGGAAGATATTACATGCCAAAAGATAAAACAGACAGTCACAACAGAATCATAGAAGCAGCTAGGAAAGAATTTCTTGAATACGGATATAACCATGCCTCGCTGCGTCGAATTGCCGCTAATGCAGGAATACAGGTGAGCGGTCTTTATAAGCATTTTTCAAATAAAGAGGAAATGTTTGAATCCCTGGTGGAACCGGTGATCAGGGAATTTTATGAGCTGTATCACTCCATTGAGGATGAGTATTTTGAGGCCGTGGATGAAATTCAGGGGGACTATTCCTGGGAAGGGGAAGAGGAGACCTCGTGTATGATGAAATTTATCTATGATCATCCACAGGAGTTTCAGCTGATTCTAACGCGTTCGCAGGGAACCAAGTATGAGGATTTTGTTCATGAAGTGGCGAAGCTGGAAGAGGAAGTGACCGGTCAGTACATGGAAGAGTTAAAAAGGCAGGGGTGCAACATAAAGGATGTGGATCCAATGGAGGTGCACCTTTTGACCAGTGCTTACGTGGAGGCGGTTTTTCAGCCTATGATACATGGGCTGGATCGGGAAAAGGCCATGCATTATGCAAAGACCTTGCAGGATTTTTATAAACCGGCATGGAAAGAATTTTTTGGTATATAAGAATAATAGTGCTCCACCTACA
>JAILCP010000042.1 GCA_024680055.1 Lachnospiraceae bacterium
ACCAAATGGCTTCCAATGAAACCATCTGCTCCTGTCACCAATACTTTTTTCATTGCTGTCCTCCTAATCTATGTGCCATCACTGCTTGTGCAATGATAAAATCCATTTCGTCATCAATGTCCACCGAATGCTCTTTTTCCATAACGTAGGCGTAACTTTTTTCACCGTACATGGCGGTATGACTGGTATAGCTTGTTGTCTTTACCAGATACATGGCACCGTTAATTCGATAATAAGTGCCAAAACTCTGCCTGTTTTGATTTCTGGCTTTATCAAGAAATCCCTCCATGCTGAGATTTTCCGGTAATGTATTACTCCACAATGGGGAATGCTCCATTTCACATACGCCAATAATGGAATTAGCATCTTTTTCTTTCATTAGCGCAAAGCTGTTTTTAATATCCTCCTCATCACGAAGGGGACTGGTTGGTTGCATAATGGCAAACACCTCAAAGCACTCTCCACGTTTTTCATACTCCCGCAGTACAAAACGAATTACGTCCTCTGTGGTAGCCGTGTCACTGGCAAGCTCTTCCCCACGAAGAAACGGAACATCTGCTCCATACTCCACCGCAATCTTTGCATATTCCTCACTGTCCGTAGAAACATGCACCCGGTCAAAACAGCCGGATTTTAAACATGCTTCTATGGTGTAGGCCATCATGGGCTTTCCATGAAGATTTTTTATATTTTTGTGTGGCAATCCTTTGGAACCACTTCTTGCCGTTATAATGGCAATGCTTTTCATATCTGCCTCCTACGAAATATCGTAAAATACTTTTTCAACGGATATTCCTTGTTCTAATCTATCTTTGATAATCCTTATAATGGTATTGGCTGTATTCTCACCACCGTAAGGGTTTTTTACATTTTCATAAGTCCCTTTCAAAAACGCTTCTTCTGCTTTCAAAAAGGCCTTTTCCACTTCTTCTTTTGTATTCCTGCAATGAATCACAGACTCTGCTGCCACCCTTCCCTTCTGTCGATTTCCAATATTCACCGTCGGAATATGGAAGGATGGGGCTTCAATGATTCCGCTGGAAGAATTTCCAAGAATCATGGACGCCTGTTTTAGCAAACTAAAATATCTTACTTTTCCAAGGGATGGATACAAATCCCAATTATCTCTTAAATTGCACTGTGCCTCCCAGATTTCATTGATGATGGCCCCACCGTCGTCTGCATTGGCTGCGGTAATGATATAGTGATACTCCGGATGTGCCTTCATCACCTGTAAAATAGGCTGCATCTGATTTACAGCGTCCTCATCATCCAGGGTCACCGGATGGAAGGTAACCGAAATCACCTTCTCCTCTTGTTTCAAATGTAGTTGTTTATATAATTCATCCCCGGATAAAAGGGGCACCTTCAACACATTTTCCACTCCAAGAGCCCCTACGCAATATACGTTTCCCGGTTGCTCTCCAAGCTGAATCACTCGTTTTTTATATTCTTCTGTTGCGGTAAAATGAAGCTGGCTCATTTTGGTAATGGAATGTCTGCAAGCCTCATCCAACGCTCCCTCTGTTCGCTCTCCTCCGTGAAGATGGGCGATGGGAATTCTCTGAAGCATTGCCGCCATGGCCACTGCCATAATCTCGCTTCGATCCCCTAACAATAGAAGTAAGTCCGGTCTTTCTTCTTCAAAGAAATGTCCGAACTTCTCCAGTGCAATTGCAGCAATCTCTCCGGCTCCTGCCGATTCCTGCATAATATGTATTTCTCTTGCGATAGGCAAAGAGGTAGCTTTGATTTCCTCCACTGTATTTCCATAAGCTTCCTCTAAATGACTTCCTGTCACAACCAATTGTAAATGAATCTCCGAATCTTCCTGCATTTTGCAAAGCATTCCGGACATAATTCCAAAATCCGCTCTTGTGGAAGTCACCACACAAATCTGATACATCCCTACGCCTTTCCTTCTATGGTCTGATCTTCTTCGTAATCTCTGTCTGCAACAGTTCCTATAATGTCATAATAATGCATGGGACTGATGCCGTTTCCGGGACGTTTCACCGTAATATTCTCCGGCGTAAACTCCTCTCCTTTATGTATTTTCTTTGCAGCCACAAGACTTTTTCTTGCCGCCACCTTATTTTTCATTTCTGACGGGCTTGGCTCTTTGATTCCACTACCCAGGGCTTTTTCAATTTGACGAATACCCTGCACCATTTCCTTTAGTTCCTCCGGCTCTAGGCTTGCCACATGATCCGGCCCCGGAAGGGTTCGATCCAGGGTAAAATGTTTTTCGATCACTTTGGCACCAAGGCCTGCTGCCGCAAGTGGTATGGCAATTCCTCTTGTATGATCGGAATAACCAACCTTAACACTAAGGGATTCCTGAATGGTTTCCATGGCAAGAAGATTCACGTCCTCGTATGGGGTTGGGTACTCTGTATTACACTGTAAAACAGTGATATCCTTCGGTCCCTGTGACCTTAACACCTTCAATGCCGCTTTGATTTCCTTCATATCCGCCATACCGGTGGACATGACAACCGGTCGATTCGTCTTTGCAATGGCTTCCAGATAAGGAAGATTGGTAATTTCCCCGCTTGGAAGCTTCCAAAAATCCATGCCCAGCTTATCTAAAAAAGCCAGACTTTCCAAATCAAAGGGGGTGGATAAAAACCCGATTCCCACCTGTTCACAATACTGTTTTAATTCCACAAAGGCATCCTGATCCAGGGCCAGTTTTTCCAACATGGTCAGCTGACTTTCGTCACTTCCGATATTTTTCTTCTGATACTCCGCTGTCTTTGCAGATTTGGCCACAAGCTTCTTTGGATTAAAGGTCTGAAACTTTACATAGTCCGCCCCTGCCTCTTTGGCTGCATCCACCAACTGTTTGGCCATCGTTAGGCTTCCGTTATGATTTACTCCCGCTTCTGCAATAATTTTCACTGCCATGTCATCACTTCCTGTCGTTTTTCAATTCGCCCTTTTATGGTGCACTTCTCTATTATTATCCTATATTTTGGGGTAATTCTCAATAAAGAAATGGACCATGGGCCTTTTGTTTATAGATTTTTCACACCTTGTGAAAACAAAATCTTTGGATGATAGTCAATGGCCGCCAAGGTTTTACCTAAATCCGGCTCAAGCCCCATTGGCGGATGATTTACATCCACCTCTGCAAAACTGCATTTTGCCTTTGGATAATTCATGGCAAGCTCCTCAATAAAAGCTCTAAGGGGTTTGGTTTCCTCACTTGCCACGTGATATATTCCGGCTTCTACATTTTTCTCTCCAAAGCGATAAAACATTTCTCCCGCATCTTCTTCATTTAAATAATTCCATGGCTGCACCCCTGAGGAAAAACTTGCTGTTTCACCGTTTTCAAACTTTGAAATTGCATATTTTATCATAGTGCCTTCATTGTCGTTTTTTCCGTAGACGCTAAAGATACGTGTCCATATACATGTGATTCCAAGACGTTCACATTGCTTTTTACACAACATACCTGCAGCCAGTTTTGCCATTCCGTATGCAGTTACCGGATTGGTCTTGGTGTCTTCATAAATAACTCCCTGCACCGGCCCGTACTCTGCCTGGGAACCTGCTCCGATAAATTTTTTACATCCTAGTTTACCTGCCAGTTCCACCATTTCAAGGCTCATGCGAATATTTTCCTCCTGAGCCAACGGTAAATCCCGCACATCTTTTGTGGTATTTCCCCATGCAAAATGGTAAAACACATCGTAGGATGGGTCAGCTATATCTATTGTCCCGTCCTTCTCCATCTCAACAACTCTCAGATATTTTGATGGTTTCAGACGCTGAATCCTTTTACTTCCCTTTCGCACAAGGGCTAATACTTCCTGCTTTTTTGCTATACAGTTTTCTATTAATGCCACACCTAACATACTTGTGGCACCGCTTACTACAACTTTCATTGTGATCTACTCCCATAATTTCAGCATTTCTGCTGCCAAACCTTCACCGTCCAAATGGAACTCATGATACAAATATGGTGCATGGGCCATAGGAACAAACCGATCCGGAAGACCCACATAGGAAAACCTGGTCTGAAGTCCTTTTTTCACCAGTACATTTGCCACCTGCATGCCAAGGCCACCATGTTCCACATGATCCTGAGCCACTAATATATGGCCGGTTGCTGCCGCTTTTTCAATGGCAGTTTCATCAATGGGTTTGATGGAGTACATATCCACCACTCCAATCTGTTTTCCATAGTTTTCCCTCAACCGTTTTGCTGCCTCCAGTGCATATTGAACCACCACACCACTGCATAAAATCATTCCGTCTTCACCATCTTTGGCCAAAACAGAACCCCCGGTGCAAACAGAAATATCTTCGTTATAAATATTTTCTGTTGGTTCCACGCCGATTCGAATGTAGGTTGGTCCTTCTTTTTCCAGAGTATAATCCATCAGTTTTCTTGCCAATATGGCGTCACTGACTTCAAATACTGACATTCCCGGTACCGAAGTCATGATTCCGCAATCTTCCACTGCCCAATGGGTAGCTCCGGAAATACCTCCTGTCACTCCGGCATAAACGCCCATTAATTTCACATTTCGATTTCCATAGGCCACATCGGTTCGACATTGTTCCAGCGCCCTCATGGTTAAAAACGGCGCCATGGAAAAAGCGTAAGGTATAAAACCTTCCACACTCAATCCGGCTGCAAAGGATACCATATTCTGCTCTGCAATACCCACGTTAAAGGCCCTGTCCGGGTACTTCTCCACAAACGAAGTATTTCTGCAGGTACCGGCTAAATCCGCATTGACAATGACCACATTTTCATTTTTTTCTCCTAAGGTGGTCATGTATTCTCCTATCACGTTTCGAAGGAAACTTTTTTCTTTATTCATGGGAACCGCCTCCTTCGAATTCTTTTTCCAATAATTCTATACTTTCTTTCAATTGCTCATCGCTGATTTTTCCTGCGTGCCAACGTCTTTGATTCTCCATAAATGGAACGCCTTTGCCTTTTACGGTATGACACACAAACACCGTTGGAACCTTTGAATCTGCCGGTGGCAACCCATCAAAGGCCTCCTTGATCTGACCGATATGATGTCCGTCCAGTTCTATGGTATTCCATCCAAATGCGCGATATTTATCTGCAATATTTTTCAATCCGGTAATTTCATCAATGGTACCATCTGATTCCAGACCGTTAAAATCAACCAGAGCTACCAGATTTCCCAACTGATAATGAACCGCATTCATGGCAGCTTCCCATATGGAACCTTCCGATTGTTCTCCGTCTCCCATAACGGTATATACACGGCTGGTATAATTTCCTTTCAGGCGAAGACCTGCTGCAATTCCACATGCAATGGGAAGTCCATGCCCAAGACTTCCTGTGGATACTTCCACATAAGGATTAACCAAATTGCAGGAATGCATGGAAAAACGTCCCTCATCTGTTGCATACTCAGCAATCACATCCTCTGCATCAAAACATCCGATGGCTGCCTGGTTAAAACTGGTCACTGCAGAGGCATGTCCTTTTGACAGAATAAAGCGATCTCTGTCCTCACTGTGGATATGATCCGGGTCATAGTTCATCTGATATTGCCATAAAACCGTCATGATATCCGCTGAGGAAAGATCTCCTCCAATATGTATGGTTTCTTTATTACACAACGTAAGAAGTCGGATTCTTATGTCTTTTGCCGCCTTTTCAAGTTCTCTCACCGTCATCTGGTGCATCTTACTTCCTTCCTTTCCTACTTTTCCAACGCTTCTATAATCATATCTGCCATATAGTCAATCATTTCCTCTGTCATTCCCGGATATACTCCAATCCAGAAGGTATGATTCATAATAAATTCTGTAACCGGCAGTTCTCCCACAACCCGATAGGCATTCGTTCCACGGATTTCATCAAAACAAGGATGTTTTATCAAATTTCCGGAGAAAAGAAGTCTTGTCTGAACGCCATGTTCTTCCAGGTATTTTGTAATTTCGTTTCTATCCTTTTTGCAATCTTCTTTTACCGAAATCAAAAAACCAAACCAGCTTGGATCGCTGTCTTTTGCCTTTTCCGGTAAAATCAGGTGCTGTGCCGCAGAACTATTGGCCAGACGGTCATACGATTTTTTAAAGTTTTCTCGTCTTCTTTGGGTAAAGTGAGGAACCTTTTTTAACTGCTCCACTCCAACTGCCGCCTGTAAATCTGTAACCTTCAAATTGTATCCAAAATGACTGTATACATATTTGTGATCGTAACCCACCGGCAACTGTCCGTGCTGACCGTCAAAACGATGTCCGCACACCCCATCATGTCCCGATGGGCAGATACAATCTCTTCCCCAATCCCTATAGGAAAGAATCAGGCGATGAAGTAACGGATGGTTGGTATAAACACATCCTCCTTCCCCCATGGTCATATGATGCGGCGGATAAAAACTGCTGGTTCCAATGTCTCCTATGGTTCCGGTGTACTTCAGCTGTCCGTCCATCTCATACTGACTGCCAAGGGCATCACAGTTATCCTCCACCAACCAGAGATTATGTTGTTCGCAAAATTCTTTTACCGCCTTTAGATCAAAAGGATTTCCCAGAGTATGAGCTATCATAACCGCCTTTGTCTTTTCTGAAAGTGCCTCTTCCAGTTGGTTTACATCAATGTTGTACTGGGGAACTGTCATATCCACAAATACGGGAATTGCGCCATACTGAATCATAGGTGCTACGGTAGTTGGAAAACCGCAGGCCACGGTAATGACCTCATCCCCTTTTTTAATTTGACGCTCATTTAATTCCGGTGCCGTTAAAACAGAAAAAGCAATCAGATTGGCAGAGGAACCGCTATTCACCAAATGGGCGTACTTAACGCCTATCCATTTTGCAAATTCCTCTTCAAACTCATTGCTAAATCGTCCTGTGGTCAACCAAAAATCAAGCATTGCATCGGTTAGAGCACACATCTCTTTTTCATCATATACACGGGAGGCATAATGTATTTTATCCCCTCGTTTATAGGATTCTTTCTTCTCCTTAAAATCATGATAATAATCTGCTACCAGATTCTTAATCAGCTGTCGTGCCTCTTCTTCGCTCTTCCATGAAGCCATAGTATATCCTCCAAATCACTTCGTCTCTTTTGTATTTAAAAACTCTTGAATCTGTTCTGCCATACATTGATCTATATCACCCTTTGCCTGATAACACTTACTCCATTTCACCACCTCTGTTATGGCCTTTTCAATGTTCCAGGTTGGCTGCCAATGAAATGTCTTTTCTATCTTAGAGCAATCCAGTTTTAAAAAATTCGCCTCATGAGGACCTCCCATGTGTTTATTGACCCAGGTTAGATTCTCGCCCCAGGCTTTCACAAAAAGGTCTGCCAACTGCCCTGTTGTAATACAATCCTCATCCTTTGGTCCCACATTGTAATTCCCGGCCAAGGCTCCATTATTTTCCTGTTCCATAGCAATTAACAGATAGGCAAAAAGCGGTTCCAAAACATGTTGAAACGGTCTTGTGGAATAAGGATTTCGAATAATAATCGCTTCTTTTTTCAAAGCGGCATTCACACAATCCACCACAATTCGGTCTTTGGAAAAATCTCCTCCCCCAATAACGTTTCCTGCTCTTGCAGTGGAAATCGGTAATCCACTCTCTTCAAAAAAACATTGCTTATAGGTCGATGTTACCAGTTCGGAACAGGACTTGGAGTTGGAATAAGGATCGTAGCCGTTTAATTCTTCGTTCTCGCGATATCCCCATTCCCATTCCTTATTTTTATATACCTTATCTGTGGTAACATTCAGCACCGATTTTACGCTTTTTACATGGCGAGCCGCTTCCAGTAAATTTACCGTTCCCATCACGTTGGTTTCATAGGTTTCCCTTGGTTTTTCATAACTTTCACGAACCAAAGGCTGAGCCGCAAGATGAAGCACAATTTCCGGCTGGACCTCATCCATTGCCTTCAAAAGATGGTTATAATCCCTTACGTCACCAATTACAGAGTTCATTTTTCCTCCCATGCCGGTTAAATGAAACAGTGCCGGTGTTGTGACAGGATCCAATGCATATCCGGTTACCTGTGCTCCTGCCATGGTTAAAATCTTACATAACCAGGTTCCTTTGAATCCGGTATGTCCTGTAACAAATACCTTTTTATCTTTATAAAAGTCAAATACTTCCTTTAGTCTTTCCATATTTTCCATGGTGCCTCACCTCTGCTCCAAAGTCTCTCCAAAAGATCTTTTTCTCTCTTTGTATCCATGCATTGCCAGAATCCCGGATGATAGAAACTTTTCAATTCCCCTTGCTCTGCCAGCGTTCTTAAAGGTTTCTTCTCAAAAACTGTGGTATCATCCTCAAGATAGTCAAAAATCTCCGGATTACAAATCATATATCCTCCGTTGATTAAGGTGGAATCTTCTTCATCCTTTTCACGGAATGAGGTAATGGTATTATCCTCATTAATATCCAGCACGCCCTTTTGCTGTGCAATACTTACAGTGGTTAGGGTAACACATTTTCCGTGTTCCTTATGGAATTTTGTAAGTTCTGTAATATCCACGTTGGATACTGCATCACCATAGGTCAAATAAAACGGTTCCTCCCCGGTATATTTTTGAATTCTCTTTACACGGCCTCCAGTCATGGTATTTAATCCGGTGTCAACCACCGTAACCTTCCATTTCTCCGCATGTTTGTCGTGGACAATCACCTTATCTCCCTCGGTAAAATCAAAGGTAATGTCGGAGGTGTGTAAAAAGTAATTGGCGAACCATTCTTTGATAATATTCTGTTTATATCCTGCACATATAATAAATTCTTTCACTCCATGGGCAGAATACTCTTTCATAATGTGCCATAAAATTGGCATTTCTCCGATTTCCAACATTGGCTTGGGCTTCAAATGGGACTCCTCGGAAATTCTGGTTCCATATCCACCTGCTAAAATAACAGCCTTCATATCTATTTTCCTCCGGTTTCACATAGTTGATCGATATCAGCTTTTACTTTTTCATAATCCACCGTCTCCGGGTCTTTATGAGTCATGGCGTAGTAATTAAGAACACCATTTAAAATCGATGCCTTATGTTTCTGCAATTTATCCCCGCTTATCCAGGACGGATTCTGCTGTACTTCTTTCCAAAAGCACTCTATCTCCTGCTGCTTCAGAATATTAAAAATTTCCTCATCATACTTCGCTTTATAATGCTCAATCTGCTCCACATTGTTTTGGTGTAGAGTCAAAAAACCTTCAAACAACGTTCTCTCTTTCGAAGCTGCCTCATAGTAATAATAATAAGCCAGGCTCAGAAGGAAGTATGTCTTAGTAATTCTGGCCAAAAGAATGTCCACAAACATCTCATTGTTTACTTCCGGCATCTGCACCAAAAATTCCATCAGGGAATTTTGCTGTTTTATACGGCTCTCCGCTTTCATATAATTTAACAACCTTGGCTGCTCTTGAATCTCTTTTTCCTCTTCCCCTGCAAATTCATCCTCTTTCCACAGCTTCAGAGATAATTCACCTACCGGTCCATAGAAGGATGCGATTAAGGAAAGAATACTATGGGTATACAGCTCCACGTAATAATTATCCATGAAATCATTGATTCTTTCCAGCCCATTATGTTCTTCCAATAACGTTTTATTCACCAAAACACCGGTGACAAAATTCATATTAATCCCTACATTCAGAGCTTCCATCGAACCTGCTACATGAATACTATCCTGGTAACCAGGGAAATTGTTTCCTATTCCTGAGGTGTGTATCATTGCAAATTTTTTTTTATATAGAAAATCCAACAATTTAGGAAACTGCTCCAATATCATTCCATCCTCATCGGAGCAAAACAGCACATATTCTCCCCTGGCCAGTTCGTATACTTTGCTTAAATTTCGTCCGTAGCCTGCGTTTTCTTCCATTCTGTAATAGGTTAATCGGCTATCTTTAATTTCAGCAATTTCCTTATACTCTGCAGTCTCTTTTGTGGATCCGTTATCGGATATTACAATTTCTATTTCTGAATCGTAATGAAGCTCCAATAAATGCTTTATGTTTTCCAATGCAGCTTTTCCACGATTGTAGGAAGGCATACAGATACTGATATATGGTTTTACTTCTCGATGTTTTTCTTTCAATCGGGACTGATGAATCTCACTCAATGTGCCTTGATAATCCCTCAGATTTTTACTGGCTATTTGTGATGGCAAGTATTCGCCGGGATTCCCCTTAAAATAATTCACCAACAATTGCCAGGAATTCACCACAATGGCATTATTGAGAAAGCGTTGTACAACCCCCGGAAGTTTCAAAAAGGATGCAAAATACTCTTCCACTTCTTCCACCACCACGTATACATTACGCCATTGTTTTGTATCAAGAATCGGTATCATTTCACGAAGATCCCAGGAATCTGCAATAAAACATCCCTCAAAAGACAATTCTCTTTCTTCATTGACATATTCCGATAAATCAATATAACCTGCAAACTGCTGTTGTGGTTTTAAAAACAGATAATATTTATCATCGGATACCGGAATAAAATCAACTGCCAACTCCTCATATCTACAGCTTGAGAAACCGTCCTGTACCCCTTCATAATTTTTACGAAATTCTTCTTCATTAGGCATAATAAAGCACTCATATAAGAACTTCCATATGGCCTCACATTCAATTCCTGAATTATATAGTTCTATTAATTCCTCAACCGCCCTGTCGTAGTTTTCGTTTTCAAACTGTACCATGGCATCGTGATATAATGCAGTATAATCCATGCTTGCCCCCTACTTTTCTATCTCTTTATCTTCATACAACTCTTTGGTGTAATCATAAAGTAACTTCGAACACTGTGCTAATAAATCGCTGTAAATTATTCCCTGACGTGCAATGCTTAATCCTTCTTCTTTTGGATCATCATTCATTTTTAAATTCTCTTCACTCTTCAAAATAAAATCAGCCACTTTCAGACTTTCGCTAATAACGTTCATACACTCCACATGCTTGTCTGCATTTTTGGTCTGTTGTTTGATTCTCTTTAAGCACTTAAGGTATCCGCTTTGATTGAATTTTTTCTTTTTGCAGATGGTATCCAGTTTTTTATATTCTTCCTGTAATTTCTCAGCGACCTCATGAATCTCTTCAAATTCTGCCGGAATATTTCTTAGATTATTCCGGATTCTTTCTTTTTGTTCTTCATCGAATATTCCCGGCATGGAATCGATAATCTCTTCTATATTTACTTCCTTATGACAGGTTTCATCGATAGCTTCTTTTAAGGTCATAATCTCCGTATTATCAATTTTCGCTCCACCCTCTGTGGCATTAATGACACGAAGCTCCACTCCACTATCTTTTACACCCTGAATATAATAATTATACCATTTTAGGTAAAGATGAAAATCAGGTCTGGTAGGCACTTCCTCTTCACAATTACCTGGGACCATCATATAATCCGTTGTGTCGATTTCTTCCATTTTTTCTTTGAAGGTTCCATCGGCATGGCTTTTATTTCCGGTAAGCGCAAGATCCTGCCCTACGAGTATAATTGTCTTCATACCTATCATATAAGCAAAAGCAAAGGCCGTGGTTGCGACCGACCCTCCACATGGGACCGACTCCAATATTATTCCATTTTCAATAAACAAACGGTTTATCAGCGGGATATATTCGTTGTATATTATTTTTCTTCCCTTGTGGAAGTCAAAAAATGCACTGGCTGCTGTTACTGACGCTAAAAGCGGAATATTTTCTGCCCCCTCGATTTTGATTAAATCCAATGGTTTTTTACCATCTACCAAGGCAAACATATCCGGAACAATACCTTCCTTTAAAAGTGGTTTAATTGCCGTATCGCAGGCAATTATAAAGCTTTTGCCCTTTGCCCTCTTAAGTTCTTTAATGTTTTTATTTAAAGAAGGACCTGCCGCTACAATAATCGCAGGTATATCTCTTGGAATATAATCAATAAACTGTTTTGTTTTTATAACATCCGGAATATATCTGGCATTCGCAAGTAAGTTTTTCGCATTTACACCTGCAAATCGCAAATTGGTATTAAGGCCAACCCTGGCATCCTCGCAGAGGCGTAACACAATATCTAAAAACTCTTTTACGTTATCTTTAAACAATAATTTGTAATTTGGTAAGGCATAGATTCGAAGTAACGGCAACATATTAATATCTATCAAACCAGACATGGTATGCTCCACAACTTCATCTGTCAATCCCTTTACTAAAAAGACAATTGTTCGTTTTGAATCTAATTCTTTCGTTAAATCATACGTGGAAAGTACCGATAGAAACACTTCCATGGATGGTTCAAATATAATCAAACTGGTCTCTTTATCAAATTTCTCACATGCATACTTAAAGTAAAACGGATTGCCCATTCCCACCATAATCATTACCGTAGCCGGTTCTATTCCTTTGTAGCTATCTGCCCACGCTTCTGCCGGTCTCTTTGGTTCCCTTTTACCTGCAAGATAATAGAAATAGTCCTCCTTTTTTACCTGTAAAATAGGAGTTTCGTCCATAGACGCACTTAAGAAGACTTCCACCTCATCCTCGCTTGATTTGGTAAAGTCTTCTTCCAATTCTTTTATTTTGGCGGAAGCGCCGGGATATTTCTTCTCCCATGCTTCCATATTTTTCTCAAATATTTTATTACTCATAGACGCTCCCACTCTCCTTCCGGAAGAAACATTTCAACAAATTCAAGCATTCCGTATCCAAGTGTATCATACAATGCCACGCTGTCATGATGTTCAATTCCATCCAATATCTCTTGTAACAAGGCCATGTAGTATTGATGTAACTCCAGGTATTCCTCCTCTGTCATATCAAAATTATCCCGATTGGAAATAATGTCCAATAATTCACGGAACATTGGCATCATCTTTTTTGCTTCATCTACAATAACTTCTCTCTCCATATCTATTTCCTGCTTACATGCAATATAAATTGCCTTATGTAAATCCTGTAATTCCATTTACATCCCCCTTTAAAAAAATAAGCCAGCCCATATAGAGCTGGCTTATGAATAATTTTATAATTACTGAAGTAAGGATAATACGCCCTGAGTACTCTGGTTTGCCTGTGCCAGCATTGACTGACCAGCCTGTGCAAGAATGTTGTTCTTGCTGTACTCAACCATTTCAGAAGCCATATCTGTATCACGGATACGGGATTCAGCTGCCTGAGTATTCTCGGATACGTTATCCAGGTTCGCAATGGTATGTTCTAATCTATTCTGTAATGCTCCAAGTGCAGATCTCTGTGTAGATACTCTGTTGATTGCTTCCTGAACTGCAGAAAGAGTAGCGTTAGCTGTGTTGTAATCCTTTACAGATGGACGTCCAACCTGAACTGCTTTGCTTGTTGTTGCCACAGTAGTAGATGTGGTTACATAGTTCTTAAATGTGGTTGAGCCCATAATCTGATTGGACATTACTCCAAAATTATAGGAAACAACTGTTTTTCTGGCATCACTTGCATTTGTGAACTGCGCTGGTTTTCCTTCTCCATCCACACCTTTATAATAGATAGATCCTGTATCTCCATTATACTGTGGTGCGAATGCTGCCTTACTTGTCGCTTTACTCATTCCAATTTTAAATGTAGATACAGCTCTAGCTTGATTCGTTTTCTGACTAATTGCTGTATCACCCGATTTTGTAACATAAGTATAAGACATTCCCTGATATTTAACTTTTGTTGGCACATTTCCTGTCTCAACGGATTTATATGATATATTTGTCAATCCAAGTGAAGTTGCGTTCATTGCATCGATGGAGATTACAATGTTCTGATTGGAGTTTGCTCCGACCTGAAGATATTTGTCTGTAAATGTTCCATCCAATAATGCCTGCTTATTGAACTGTGTGGATTGTGAGATTCTATCCAATTCCTTTGTTAATGCTTCAAGTTCATCATTGATGGCATCACGGTCTACTTCCTGATTTGTGTCGTTAGCACCCTGTACAGCCAATTCGTTCATACGCTGAAGAATGCTATGTGATTCGTTTAATGCACCTTCTGCTGTCTGGATAAGAGATACTCCATCCTCTGCGTTGTCAGAAGCTTTATCAAGTCCTCTGATCTGACTTCTCATCTTTTCAGAAATCTTAAGTCCTGCTGCGTCATCTGCGGCCTTGTTAATCTTATAGCCGGAAGCTAATTTCTCGGATGACTTAGCCTGTCCCTTTGTGGTGATTCCTAACTGTCTGTTTGCGTTCATTGCTGATAAGTTATGTTGTACTAACATTGACATAATAATTTCCTCCTTGAATGTTCAAATATCTTTTCAGTGAGCTAATCCTTTCTCGTTTCAATTCCTTTTGATTACTCACTTTTTACTTTTTTATCTAACTGTTATATATATCGGGCGAAATC
>JAILCP010000067.1 GCA_024680055.1 Lachnospiraceae bacterium
GTTTCCAAAGCCGAAGAATTACTTGATGCTTTTAAAGATGGTTTCAAGCAGGCAACCAAATCTTGGGGCAAAGATTTACCTGACATATGCCAAGATACTTATAAGGCAGTGGAAAAGAAATTTGATCAATGGGTAAACGAAGCACCAAGTACTACATCCGGTGATGTAACAACCGAATAATTTAAAAGCCCTGTACCTTCTATGATACAGGGCTTTTATTCTGCTCTTTTTTATTTCACTCTAAAAAGTGCACTTTTTCCTTCTTTAAAACGCTTATAAGCTGCAAGTGCATAAGCTGCCTGACTTGTGGCAAGGCTGTTTGACTTACCGGTATAAGTATGTTTAAAGGTTTTGCCTGAGGATGTTGCAAAGGAAAGCAAGGCGTCCACGGCGCTTTTTTTATTCTTTAAGAATCTTTTATCTGTTTTTGGATTCACACCAACAGAAGTTAATGCCACAATCACCTGTGCATTACTTTCGGCGTTGCATACGTTTCCGCTGTAAAATGATCCGTTGGACTGCTGCATGTCACTTAAAGCTGCCAGCGCATCATCAATTACCGTTTTTACTTCCCCATATTTACTGCTGTTATAATATGGAGCCAGTGCTGTAATGGCCATGGCTGTCATATCGGCATCCGCAACGGTTCCGCTATAGGTAAAACCGCCTCCTGCAAGCTGTTTCTTACAAATGTATTCTATGTAAGATTTTCTTGTTGCCTGGGTTGTTTCACTGACGGTAGGTACGTTGTATTTTCCGCTGTCAAGCGCTTCCAAGGCGGTAATAACCGCATTTAATCCCTGTCCGGTGACTGCATCGTAATCACCAAGAACCTTCATCACATTGTATCCGTTAAACTTCTTTGCATTTTTTCCAAGAGCTGTTAACGCAAGGGAAACTCTGGCATAATCGGTTGGTTTGCCGTTTGGAAGTGTTCCCTTATTCTTTTTCAGCACTGCCTTTACATCCTTTAAATAAGCATTGTAAATGGAAGTACATCCGCTTTTTCCTGCTCTCTTTAATGCAATTACATTCCACTCACTTCCGTAAGTGAATGTTTTCTTTTTCATGGTGTCGTATGTTTTGTTACGTACGCTTTTGATTTTTGAAGCACTGACGGTTTTTACCGTATGAACTTTTACATCATCACTAACCTGTTCCTCTTCTGCCACTTCCACGTCAAAAGCTTTTACCGCTGCATCCATCTGCTCCTTTGTGGACGCAAGATTGGTAATAACAGAAAGACCGTTTTTATAGTTTTCTGTTTCTGTTTCTTTCTTTCCGTTTAAGTATCCGTAAATCTTTGTAAGCTGTGTACGGGACGGCATGTTTGGATATACCGGTGTTCCGTATGCATAGTTTGGATTCACATCGCTTCCTGCGGTTAAAGAAAACTGAACGCGTACCACATCGCCATTGGAAAGAACCGTATCGTTCATGGCTGTATCCTTAAAGTCATCGTTGACACTGTACATCCATCCTGCATAAGAACAATAATCTCCGCTTCCTAATGTATCCGGTGTGGCATCTACTGTGGTAAATGTCTGTCCGATACCTTTGATGGCATTTTGTACTTCAGTGCTTACTGTAACATCTCCACGGTTCTTATCTTCCATATCTGTCAGATAATATCCGTAGGTGTAATCCACGTTATACTTGATGTTGTTGTCGTTCAATACAGTTTCCACTGCGGTGGCCACATCGGTACCTTTTTTTACCGTTACTGTGGTTGGTGAAACCAAATACCCCTGACCCAGCACAAATTTTTCAACGCTAACGGTGACCTTTTGGCTGGTGCTTGCATCTACCATAAGTTCTGCCGGAATGACGGTAACCACCATCATTACAGAAAGCAGAAAGGCAAGCATGCGTTTCATCTGTTTCATAGAACCTCCTCCAAATTGTAATAACTCAATCTACTATGTTTTACTGTTCCTGTTCTTCTTCCTTTAAGGCTGCACGCACTTCCACTTCTGTGGCGTTTAAGAACAATTCATCCAACTGTGACTGCTCTACCGGTGTTGGCGCATTGGTCAATAAGCAGGACGCATCTTTTACCTTAGGGAAGGCAATGACGTCACGAATGCTCTCTGCATGTGCCATTAACATAATCATACGGTCGAGTCCGTAAGCCAATCCTGCGTGAGGTGGAACACCGTACTTAAATGCAGTTAAAAGGAATCCGAATTTTTCCTGAGCTTCTCCCTCATTGAAGCCAAGTACTTCAAACATCTTCTCCTGAATATCGTTCTGATGGATTCTCACACTACCTCCACCAAGTTCTACACCGTTCAATACAATATCGTATGCTTTTGCACGTACACTGCCCGGATCGGAATCGATCTTATCCCAGTCCTCATCCATAGGCATGGTAAACGGATGGTGCATTGCCATAAAACGGTTTTCTTCATCAGACCACTCAAGAAGCGGGAACTCGGTTACCCAAAGGAAGTTGAATTTGTTTTCATCAATCAAATCCATTTTCTTTGCCAGTTCCAGACGAAGTGCTCCAAGTACGTTCCATACAAGTTTGGTTTTATCTGCTGCAAAGAGAAGTAAATCTCCAGGATGTCCGTTCATAGCTTTTACCAGGTTGTCCAGTTCTTCTTCTGTCATGAATTTTGCAAAGGAGGACTTATAGCTTCCATCTTCGTTGACGCTTAAGTAAGCCAGTCCCTTTGCTCCGTAACCCTTGGCAAAATCAACCAATGCATCAATTTTCTTTCTTGGCATTGCACCCTGTCCGATGGCATTAATACCCTGAACAGAACCGCCGTTTTCAATGGCTCCTGTAAATACGCCAAAGCCGCATCCTTTTACCACGTCAGTTACGTTTACCAGTTTCATATCAAAACGGGTATCCGGTTTGTCGGATCCGTAGTTTTCCATTGCATCTTTCCAAGTCATTCTCTGAATTGGAAGCTGTACATCCACACCAATGGCCTCTTTGAATACTTTTTTCAACAATCTTTCGTTGACATCAAGCACATCTTCCACATCAACGAAAGCAAGTTCCATATCGATCTGGGTAAATTCCGGCTGACGATCTGCTCTCAAATCTTCATCACGGAAACATCTTGCAATCTGGTAATATCTGTCGTATCCGGACACCATAAGCATCTGTTTAAACAGCTGCGGTGACTGCGGCAGGGCATAGAAATTACCCGGGTGAACACGGCTAGGTACAAGATAATCTCTTGCTCCCTCCGGTGTTGATTTGGTCATAAAAGGTGTTTCGATTTCAAGGAATCCTTCCTGGCTCATAAATTCATGTACAAGTCCTGTTACCTTACTACGAAGCATTAAGTTTCTCTGAAGGTCCGGTCTTCTTAAATCCAGGGTTCTGTACTTTAATCTTAATTCCTCCTTGGTGTTGATTCCCTCTTCAATTGGGAATGGAGGTGTTAAAGACTCAGATAGAATACGAAGTTCTGTAGCAATGATTTCAATATCAC
Organism: Lachnospiraceae bacterium; assembly: GCA_024680055.1. Lineage (GTDB taxonomy): Bacteria > Bacillota > Clostridia > Lachnospirales > Lachnospiraceae > XBB1006. The sequence goes on from JAILCP010000067.1 coordinate 3,456, forward strand.
CGGTGGCCATATTTTCATTGACTGCTGCCTCTCTTTTGGCAACTTTTCCAACCACTGCAACCACATATTCGCTACGAAGCTTTCCTGCCTTTTCGTATCCTTCTTTTCCGATTGCATCCTCATTAAACACAATCTGTAAAAGTCCGCTTCGGTCACGAAGATCGATAAAGATAAGACTTCCTAAATTTCTACGTTTCTGTACCCATCCCATAACGGTGACTGTTTCACCGATATTTTTGTTGGAGACTTCGGTACATCTGTGGGAACGTTTCATTCCCTGCATTGACTCTGCCATGACTATACCCCTCTTATTTATTAAAATATTCTACGATATTGTTATATCCGTTCTTTTCAAGCTGTTCCTTCTGGAACTTTTTGTTTTTATTCATTTTGGAAACCAGCACGGATTTTCCTTCTTTACGAAGCTGTGCTGCATCCTGCATAATTTCCGTAAGACGCTGTGGACTGCATCCTTTTTCAATAAGGAATGCTGTCTTTTCCGCCTCATCCGGAACCTTAAAGCCGCTTTCGGTAAGTAATAAGATGATTCGCTCAAATCCAATGGAAAATCCACAGGCCGGAACATTATTTCCGGTAAAGTTTCCAATCATCTTATCATAACGTCCGCCGCCTCCGCAGCTTCCGCCAAATTCCGGCATTGCAATTTCAAAAATGGTACCGGTGTAATAGGACATACCTCTTACCAAGGTTGGATCAAATACCAGTTCAAAGTTTGCTGCCTTGGTGGCATTGACACAACTTTCTATTTCTTTCATACTTGTGACAATTTCTTCGTCGAGAAACTCTCCCAGTGTATCTGCAATCCAGGAAATCGGATCGCTTTGGCCTTCAATTCCTTTAAATAATGCCAGGTATTTTTCTACCTTTGCTTCTTCAAAGTCATGTTCCAATAATTCTTCTTTTACACCGTCCAGCCCGATTTTGTCCATTTTGTCCAAAGTGATAAACACTTCGTCAAAACGCTCCTCACAAAATCCGCTGTAGGAAGCCATGGCTTTTAAAATTCTTCGTTCGTTAATACGAATCTGGAAATTTTTAAATCCAAGTTTTCCAAGACAAGTGGTGGTTGCGGTAATCAATTCGATTTCCGCAAGATTGCTTGCATCCCCTAAAATATCAATATCGCACTGCATAAACTGACGATATCTTCCTCTCTGAGGACGGTCCGCTCTCCAGACATTGCCCATCTGAAGTGCTTTAAACGGTGATGGTAAATCGTTGGCATGATTGGAATAATATCTTGCCAAAGGTACGGTTAAATCATAGCGCATACCCTGATCCACCAAATCTATTTCTTCTTTTGCTTCTTCCAGTTTCAGTTTCTCTCCACGCTTTAACACTTTGAAAATCAACTTTTCGTTATCTCCTCCCTGCTTGCTTAACAGGTTGAAAATATCTTCCATGCAAGGTGTTTCGATCGGTGTAAAACCAAATCCGCGATATGTTTCTTTAATAACACGCTGTACGTAATCACGAATTTCCATTTCTTCCGGCATAATGTCACGCATGCCTGTGACAGGCTTTTTCTTTAATGCCATAATATCCTCCTTATATCAAGCCATAAGATTCAAAGGCTCTCTTTTTTCTTTCCATCATTTCATCCACCCGTTCCAAATAGGTGGCAACATCTTTTACATTCTCCACACGCTCCAAAAACTCTCCCGGTTTCCCAACCAGTTTCGTAATGGCCCCTGCGCCTACCGCCAGAATGCTCTGACGTTCTTCCATTATGAGAATGTTATATATTCCAAATTTATTTTCTCTTGCATATCCTATATTTTCCTGGTTCCCGGCGATGTTCTTTTGCCGATACATATAGTAGGGAACCATACCCATATCCTTTGCCGCCTGACTTGAAAGTTCCATTCCCTCTGTTACATCGGCAAAGGTTAAATCCTTGTACTTCTCTTTTTCCAGATTCAATCTGGCATTGTGTTTTCTTGCAAGACAATGCACTGTTAGGTTATCCGGATGAAGTTTTTGGATTTCCTGTAAGGTCATTTGATTATCTTTAGAGTCTTCCATGGGAAGTCCCAAAATAATGTCCATGTTTATATTATCAAACCCACACTGTCTTGCCAAATGAAATGCATTGACCACATCATTTACCGTATGATTTCTTCCAAGAATGTGCAAGGTCTCTTCTTTCATGGTCTGAGGATTAATGGAAATTCTTGTGACTCCAAGTTCCTTTAACACCTGTAATTTTTCTTTTGTAATACTGTCCGGCCGTCCTGCCTCCACAGTAAATTCCAACAAATCACTAAGGTCAAACTGTTCTTTTATATATTGAATTAACCTGCGTAGCTGTGCTGAACTTAAGGTGGTAGGCGTACCGCCTCCAAAATATACAGTGGTTAACTTCTTCTTACGATCATAGGGTAAAATCACTGACAGTTCTTTGATTACGGCGTCCACATAATCATCCATGGCATCCTTCCACCTTTTTGCGGAAAATGAGGTAAAGGAACAGTAAAGACAGGTGGTGGGGCAAAACGGTATATGCACATACAGGCTGTAACCGTCCTGTTCCGGAAGCTTTTTCAAAATTTCTCTCTCCCGTCCGGCAATCTCCACTCCCTCCATCAGCTTTTCATCAGAGACCAGATACTTCTCTTTCATCTCCTGCATAATCATGGAAGGTTCTTTCCCATCTTCTAAATCCTTCATAATCATTTTGGTGGGACGAATCCCGGTAAGGGTTCCCCACGGCAATGTTCTACCGGTTTTCATAGAAAAAACATGATACAAAAGCCGCTTTAAGTCATTCTTTCTCTGACTGCGATCACCTTTTACCGTGTGGGCTTTTTCACATGTTATTTCTTCTCCCTGCTGTAAACGTAAGTCAATTTCCTCATCCTTTACATCCAGGTTCATATGCATCTTTACACACTCGTCCCCTGGTGGCTTCTGGCTTTGTACCTTACTCTCTTTGCACTGAACATACAAAAACTCTTCCGGGTAAAACGCCTTCACCATGGCACGAACGTCATATTCAAATTCATCAGTGTTTAAACATATCTCTATCATAATTATTAATTCATCTTTATAAAAAAGTTATACTGCTTTTCATGACCAATGGTGGTCACATCCATATGCCCCGGATATACCACAACATCGTCGTCCAGAAGAAACAGTTTCTCTTTGATGGAAGTAATCAAACTTCCCATACTGCCCCCCGGCAAATCACTTCTTCCAACAGATTCCTGAAAAAGAGAATCACCTGAAAACAGCACCTTTTCCTTTACAAAGTAAAAGCAGGTTCCCCCCGGAGTATGTCCCGGTGTCCAAATGGCCTGAATTTGAAATCCTGCCAACAAAAGTACCTCCATATCGGAAAAATAATCATCCACTTTTACCTGGGTCTTGGAAAGACACATGGAAAGATTTTCCAGAAACTCTTTTTCCTTTTCATTGGCATAGGCCTTGATTCCGTAGTATTCCCGCAGTTCTTTTACCGCACCGGTATGGTCAAAATGCCCGTGGGTCAATAAAATGGCCACCGGCTTGGCTCCTTCTTCCAGCACTTTTTCTTTGATGTAATCCGCCTGAGCCCCGGGATCTATAATCACTGCTTCCTTTGTGTCTTCATTCACTGCAAGGTAGCAGTTCTCTTCCATATGGCCTACCAAAATACCTTTAATTATCATACTTATCCTTTGGTTCTTTCTATATCTATAATGCTTTCTACCTGTCGGATTTTTCCAACAAGGTAGGTTAACTGCTCTTTGTTCTTAATCGGGAAGCCAAGTTCCATAGTGGCAATGCCGTTCTTTCCGGTCTTGGTATGAACCGTTTGAATATCGATGTTTTGCTCTGTAAAGATTCTTGTAATATCCACCAAAAGACCGCGACGGTTATTTCCGTATACGGTAATTTCAGCAGTGTAAGAACCTCCGTCTGCGGTGGCATCCTGCCATTCTGCTTCAATTAATCTGCTCTTTTCCATATCGGAAAGATGAATCATATTGATACAATCGGTACGGTGAATGGTAACACCTCTTCCTCTTGTAATATATCCCACTATTTCGTCTCCCGGTACAGGAGAACAGCATTTGGAAAAACGCACTGCCACATCGTGAACACCTTTTACGGTGATTCCACTCTTGGACTTCTTATGGTGCACCACTGCGCCATCTCTGTTGGCAATGTTTTCCATAATATCGTCATCGGTGATATTGGCTTCTTTTTGTTTACGAAGGGCATCGGCCATTTTGTTTACAACCTGGCCTTCTCTCATTCCTCCGTGTCCCACGCTGGCCATCAGGGCATCCCAGTTTTTAAAACCGTACTTTTTACAAACTTCTTCTTTGATTTCCGGTTTAAATAATTCCAAGGTGTTATGTCCATGACTCTTGGCGTAGGAATCCACCAAATCCTTACCACGAACAATATTTTCTTCTTTCAGTTCGGCTTTGAACCACGCATTGATCTTACTCTTGGCCTGAGAACTTTTTACAATGCCAAGCCAGTCTCTGCTTGGACCTTTGGTGTTCTGAGAAGTGATAATCTCAATACGGTCACCGTTTTTCACTTTATAATCAATCGGGACCAGTTTACCGTTCACCTTTGCTCCCACCATACGGTTACCAACCGCAGAATGGATGTAATATGCAAAGTCAATCGGGGTCGATCCCTTCGGTAAATTCTTTACATCTCCCGATGGGGTAAAACAAAATACCGTATCGGAAAAAAGATCCAAATCACTTTTTAAAAGAGACATGAATTCTTTGTTGTCCGACATGTCCTTTTGCCACTCCAGAATCTGGCGCAACCATGCAAGCTTCTCTTCTTCCTGCATATCCGGGTTGCCGCCGTTGCTGGACTCTTTGTATTTCCAATGGGCAGCAATACCATATTCCGCCACACGATGCATTTCGTAGGTACGAATCTGGATTTCAAAAGGCTTACCCTTGTTACTGATCAATGTGGTATGCAATGACTGATAGCGGTTCGGCTTAGGCATTGCAATATAATCCTTAAATCTTCCCGGAATGGGTTTGTATTTCTCATGAATCACACCAAGGGCTGCATAACAGTCCTTTACCGAATCCACAATAATTCGAATGGCAAATAAATCGTACACCTGGTCAATGGTCTTGTCCTGGTTCACCATCTTCTTATAGATACTAAAGAAGTGCTTCACCCTTCCGGAAATATCGGCCTTGATTTCTGCCTCGTCAATGTATCCTCTCACTTCCTTTTCCAGTTCCGCAATAAATTCTTCTCTGGAAGTGCGATTCATCTGTACCTTTTCCACCAAATCAAAATACACATCCGGCTTTAAATACTTCAGTGCCAGGTCATCTAATTCAATCTTGATTTTAGAAATACCGAGTCGCTGTGCCAATGGTGCATAAATGTCCATGGTCTCTCTGGCCTTTTCCTTTTGCTTCTCCGGCTTCATATATTTCAAGGTACGCATATTGTGAAGTCTATCCGCAAGTTTGATAATGATAACCCGAATATCTTTGGCCATGGCAAGAAACATCTTTCGAAGACTTTCTGCCTGAACCTCCAGCTTATCCTGGTCATAATTCAATCTGGTCAACTTGGTAACACCATCCACCAAAAGGGCCACCTCATCACCGAACTCCTTGGCAACTTCTTCCTTAGTCATGGCGGTATCTTCCACCACGTCGTGAAGTAACCCTGCCACAATGGTCTCTTTGTCCATTTCCAAATCCGCCAAAATAATGGCAACACATATAGGATGTATAATGTAAGGCTCTCCTGACTTACGTCTCTGATCCTTATGCATTTCCTTGGCCATACGATAGGCTTTCTCCACAACAGATAAATCATCAGACGGATGATACTGTTTTATACATGCCAAAAGCTCCTGATACAAATCCTCAGGATCTTGAAAATCTTCAGTCTTATGAATACTGCCTAACTGTTCTTCAATTTCTTCTTCAAATTCAATGACTTTCTCGTCTGTTTCTATCTGTTCCATTTACTCACCATCTTACTCTTTACTTTTTTCCATAATATCTCTATATTATACCTATTTTTCCATTATATTGCAATGATTAAACCATTAGAAACCCTTGTAAAACCTAAGCATTTGCCGATTTTGATCTGTTATTTCTTTATCAAATTCAAACCCCAGTTTCTCTGCAATATGAATAGACACCACATTATCCGGTTTCACCAGCAGATAGACCAATCTTATGTCAAGCTGCTCTAAGGCATACATTAAAATCCCGCGGCAGGCCTCCATACAGTAGCCTCTCCCGGTAAAAGGTTCTGCAATCATATACCCCAGTTCTGCTCCCCTCACTCCGTCTTCATACACCTTCGGGCTGATTCCTGCTCTGCCCACATGTTCTCCCGTTGCCTTGTCAATCAAATGCCACAGGCCATACCCGTAAAAGCCGTACACGTATTTGCGATACTTTCTCATATACTCAAGTTCTTCTCCCCGATCCTCAAAGGGCGGGTCCAAAAATTGCTGAATATGAGGCTGTTCATACATGGCATAAATGGCATCCAAATCCGACTCCTGTTCCTCTCGGATAATCATACGTTTTGTCTCGGTAATAAGCCAGGGTAAATCCCAAAACCTCTGGTAAACCCTTGGCAGAAAAACATCCTCTGCCTCCCAGGGTTCTGTGGTGGTAATATCAAATCCATAGTACTCAAAGCCGTCCTCTTCCACAGGTAAAACGGCCATGGGAATCTCTTTTGCCTCCTTTAGGGTAAAAGGGTTATTTCCAATCAGCAACGTTTTTTCAGGTACAAGTTTCCTTTCCTGCAAAAACTGTTGAATTTCCTTTTTTCGTACCTTTTCGCATACCTCCACCCCATAGGTCTTTTTCAATTCAGAAAGCCACCCATCCGGTATCTTTGGCAGATATTCACCTGTAATTATAATTGTTTTCAATTCTTTCTCCATGGAAGTATTATAACACGAATTGATGTTGTCAAAACCCTTTTTATCAGTTAGAATGTAAAACGCAAATAACGAAGAAAAGAGGTACCATTATGGCACAGAATCCGGTAGTTACAATTACCATGGAGAACGGTCAGGTCATGACAGCCCAGTTATATCCTGAAATCGCTCCAAACACTGTAAATAACTTTATCAGTTTAATCAACCATAACTTCTATGATGGTTTAATTTTTCACCGCGTAATCCGTGGTTTCATGATTCAGGGTGGATGTCCTGACGGAACAGGCATGGGTGGCCCGGGTTATGAAATCGATGGCGAATTCAGCCAGAACGGTTTTAAAAATGACTTAAAGCACTCTGCAGGAGTACTTTCCATGGCACGTACCATGGACCCGAACTCTGCTGGCAGCCAGTTTTTCATTATGCATCAGGATTCTCCACACTTGGACGGAGCCTATGCAGCCTTTGGAAAGATCACAGAGGGCATGGACGTTGTCAATGCCATTGCAGATACTCCAACAGATTACATGGATCGCCCAATGGAAGATCAGGTAATTAAATCCATGACCGTGGATACCTTTGGCGTAACATACGACGAACCTGAAACACACTAAGACATATTTTTTAATTATCTTAATTGAATTTATAAAGCAGCTATCGCCCCTCATGGCTTAAGCTCTTTTTATACGTTGCATCAATAGCAAATGCCCCAAGGGGTGCCGTTAGCAAAATGGCCACCACGGACACGGTGAGCACCAGTTCTCCGCAGGATAAGCCCATGGCCAACGGCACTCCTCCAATGGCAGCCTGAACCGTTGCCTTTGGGGTATATGCCAGCATGCAAAACGTCTTTTCCTTTTTATTAAGTCCTGTTTTTAAAACGCAAATCCAAACTCCCGCCATACGGAATAACAGCACCAAAAGAATCAGCAATACAGCGGCAGGCCCTGCCTTTTTCAAATAGGAAACAGCCACGGATGCTCCCACCAAAACAAAAAGGAATATCTCTGCCACGGTCCACATTTTATCGTATAAGGAAGAGAGCTTGCCCGCAAGCACCCCATCCTTCTTTTTAAATGCAATTCCCATACACATAATGGCAATCAGGGAAGCAAACGGTACCATGGGAAATTTTGTTTCCACCGTGGATACCAAAAGGCTTACCGCCAAAAACAATATTCCCATTACTGTCACAGTCAATTTCACGTTGGAAAACCATTTAATCAGCACCCATCCAATCAAAAGTCCGGATGCAATTCCAATCACAATGGAAAGGGGAATATTTACAAACGCCATCACAGACACTCCCTTGCCTTTGGCAAGACCGGTAAAGGTTGTAAAAAGCACAATCACCACCACATCATCCACCGATGCGCCGGCGAGAATCATCTGAGGGATTCCTTCTTTTGTTCCATATCCTTCATCAATTAATCGTATCATTCTTGGAACAATCACTGCAGGGGACACTGCTCCAATCACTGCCCCAAGAATGGCAGCATCAAGAATATTCATTTCAAGAAACCTTGGAGCCAATAGCACCATACCTGCTATTTCAAAACAGGCAGGTAAAAAACACATCAATATGGCAGGCCTTCCCACCTTCTTTAAATCACTAAGATCAAGCTTTAATCCTGCACGAATTAAAATAATAATCAAGGCCAGTCTTCTGATTTCCCCTGAAACAGAAAGCATGGATGCATCAATCAAATTCAAGCACCCGGGTCCAATTATAATTCCGGCAATGATCATTCCAAAAAGAGTCGGAAATCCAATGGCCTTACACAGCCATCCAAACAGCATACCGCTAAGTAAAATAATTGAAATACTAAATAACATGTTTTTCTCCTTTACACACAAAAAAGCTGACAATTTCTGCACCACAAAAAAACGTTGCAGAAGTCATCAGCTTACAAAGCACTTTAAGCAAATTGCTAAGGGAGACCTCATTCCCCATAGTTATCTTATAATGGCACCCAATAATCCATAAGAAACAATGGACATAATAATGGTGGCCATAAAAATGCCAAGAAGTTCCGCTAAAATGGCTTTTTTGAAATCAATATCAAGCAATGCTGCAATCAATGATCCCATCCATGCCCCGGTACCCGGAATTGGAATTCCCACAAACAGCATTAATCCCACAAATTCCACCGTTCCGATTTTATCGCTTTTGCTTAGGGCCTTCTCCTCCAACCAGTCAATCAGTTTTTGAAAGGCCTTAAATTTTCGCATCCAGGCAAAAATCTTTTTAATGAACAAAAGTATAAACGGTATGGGAAGAATGTTTCCCACCACGCACAAAACAATGGCTTTGGTAATGGGTACTTTCAAAAGAGACGCCGCCAAAAGCCCTCCTCGAAGTTCCAATATGGGCATCAATGATATGATAAAAACAATGGCCTCTCTTGAAATTACACCGCTTAGGTGAATTGTAAACCAGGTTACCAAACTTTCCATTTTATAAATCAAACTCCTTAGCTAATTTTGCAAACTGTTCCAAGGATCGTTTTACCTTATCGGTGGAAATACAGTAAGCAAGTCTTACATATCCGGGACACTCAAAGGAGGTTCCGTTCACCATCATAAGATGATACTTCATGGCTTCTTTGCAGAATTTCACATCATCTTCAATAGGTGATTTTAAGAACAAATAAAAGGCTCCTTCCGGCTTCACACAAGTAAAGCCAAGTTTTGTTAAACCTTCATATAAAATCTTCCGATTCGTATTGTAATATTCAATATCTGTCTCTTCTTCCAGGCATTTTGCTACGGTTAGCTGCATCAGGGACGGTGCATTTACAAATCCCAAAATACGGTTGGCATTTTTTACACCAAGGGCCACATGGGCAACGTCTGCCATGTTAGGGCTTACCGCCACATAACCGATACGCTCTCCCGGAAGGGATAAGGACTTACTGAAAGAATATCCAAGAAAAGTATTATCATAATACTTGCATGGGCAATGATGCACTGCTCCATCGTACAAAAGCTCACGATAAGGTTCATCGGATATCCAATAAATATCGTGACCGTACTGAGATTGCTTTTTGTAAAGAATCTCTGCAATGGCTTTCAGTGTGCCCTCCTTATAGACAACGCCGGACGGATTGTTTGGAGAATTCACAATCACAGCTTTTGTTCTCTCTGTAATCTTTTTCTCAAAGTCCTCCATATCCGGTTCAAACGTTTCAAGATCAGGTTGTACCACCACAGCCTTGCCGTAGAAATTATCAATGTAATGATTGTATTCTCCAAAATAAGGTGCAAATATAATCACCTCATCATCAATATCCAGCAGGGTTCTTAGAACCACGTTTAAGGCTCCTCCCGCTCCCACGGTAACACAAATGTGCTGTTTTTCAAATGCCACTCCAAAACGCTCCGAAAGATTCTTTGCAATGGCCTCTCTTACCTCTTCCATTCCTTCACTATCCGTATATCCGTGAAGTTTCATGGAATCTGTGGTTTGAAGCACCGCTGTAATAGTCTCATCGAAGGCCTTTGGCGGCTTGGTTGCCGGGTTACCCAGGCTAAAATCAAATACATTCTCATCGCCAATTTCTTTGGCAAGCTTTGCACTGTATTCACACACCTCCCGAATGGCGGAGCTGTTCCCCAGTGCTTTCTCAATGTGTCTGGAAATCATGACAATTCCTCCCTTATAATATCAATAACTTTACGCGCACTAAAAATTAATTATTTTTCTTAGAGGATGTTTTCTCCTTATTGTCTGCCTTGTCCGTCTTTGTTTTACTTTCTGTTCCTGCCAGTTCGTATACCACAATCGGATCTCCCGCATCAATATATCCATAAATTCTCTTTGCAATATAGAGTGGTAAGTTTACGCATCCATGGGAACCGGCATATTTATAAATGGTTCCTCCAAACTGAGATCTCCAGGTTGCATCGTGCATTCCGATACCACCGTCAAACGGCATCCAGTAACTTACCGGTGTTTCATAATCATCTCCACGAAGTGTGGCATTCTTTTCCTTATACTTCAAAGTAAACATACCAAGTCTTGTTCCATTTCCTTTGGAAATATTACCTGATACAAAATCCGAACTGACCACTTTCTTTCCGTTTTCATAAACAAACAGATGCTGCGCTGTGATATTTATCTCCACATAACTGTTTCCATAACAATAAGTGCCGTGACTTGCAGCCTTTTTGTTGTAAATCGGCTCCCTTGTCTCCACTGTCTGATTCTTAATTGCCTTCTTTATGGCTTTTGCCTCAGCCTCACTGTCAACCATCCATCCGTAATCACCGCCGGTAACGGTAATTGTTTTGTTATAAGATGTTTTAAATTTTCTAGCCCGCCAGCTGGTAGAGTACTTTGCGTCCACCAATTTAACAAATTCAGCAACTTTCTTACTGCTGATGGATACATTTCCCTCTTTATCAAAAGTTAACATCTTATTGATTTCATCCGCACCGCACACCAGTTTATTGTTGCCATCATCATAGGTAATCTTTGCGGTTACATACTCGTTGGCTTTCTTCATGGATTTATTCAGTACTTCATCATCCTTAAGTACGGTTGGTTCCACGTAGCAGTGTGCTTTCTCCAGGTTCAATTCTCCCTGTACTTCACTGACAGCTTCCTTCACCTGTTTTACAAACTCATCATCCTTTAATGTGGTACCGTAAACTTCCGATACAATCACATAACTTCCGTCCTCATACTCCAAATAAGCATCTTCGGACGGTGTCTGCTGTTCATCCTTTGTACAGTAAAGATGATTCAACACTTCTTCCAAAGCCTTCTCATCATAAGTAACTGCTGTCTTGTTCACTTCATATTTATGAAAAAGGTACTTCGGCCATGCAAAACCACTCTGGCTCTTTAACGCATCTTCGATGGCTGTTCCAAAATCCGGAGCTATTTTTATGTCCTCGCCCTTAATCACTTCTTCTGTATTACCGCGTTCTTTGATTTCCAATTGATATCCGGCAATCTCATCACTTAATCGCTGTTCCGTCTGTGCAACCGTTTTGTTTGAAACATCCGTATCCCCAATTGTTGTATGAGGATAAAAGTGCAAATTATAATAAACGGATGTTGCAACGTACGCCACAAAAGCTACGGCTACCACTGCAAGAAGAACGATTTTTACAGTATTGTTCTTTTTCCCGATTTCTTTCATCTGTTCATCGGTTGTTGTTTCATTTGAACTCATTTTCTTCTACCTTTCCATAATTAGCCCAATCTTATCTAATTCTATATAACATAAGAAATTTTGTCAACATTCCGGCCATTTCTAAAATCTTTATAAAAAAACTTATTTTCAGCTAAAATTCAGCTAATCCCCATTGAATCCCCATCTTCGGTATGCTATAATTCCTATGTTTTAAAGGAGTATTGTTATGTTTGAAAAATTTAAAAGTCTCTGCAAGCAATACAGCCACGGCATTTTGTTTTTATATGCATTTATTTACATGCCATGGTTTGCCCTTGTAGAGAATCATGTAACAAGACATTTTCATATTGTACATATGGTATTGGATGACTACATTCCATTTGTGGAGTATTTTGTTGTTCCTTACCTTTTCTGGTTTATATATGTTAGCGCCACTTTGGTATTCTTCTTCTTTTACAGCAAAGAAGATTTTAAGAAGGCCTGTCTGTTCCTTTTTACCGGAATGACCATCTTCTTAATTATATCCACGGTATATCCAAACGGTGCCCATATAAGACCGATTGTTTTTCCACGTGATAACATTTTTACCGACCTTGTAAAAATGGTTTATGCCAGCGACACGGCCACCAACCTGTTTCCTAGCATTCACGTATATAATTCCATCGGTATTCATCTTGCACTTAAAAACAGCGATGCATTTAAAAACCGCAAGAAGTTCTTACTGGCATCTCAAATTACCTGCATTTTGATTATCTTATCCACCATGTTCATCAAACAGCATTCTGTATTTGATGTACTTACAGGAATGGGTCTTGCATTCTTTATGTGGTTATTGGTTTATGCACCGGTGGGCGTTTTGGAAAAAGGTTCCACTACCGTGTCCTTACCGAAATACAATAAATAAACAAAGCTGCGGATTATTCTCCCGCAGCTTTTTCTTTTTCTTTTACAATTGCTTCATTTAAGGAAAACATCTTATCGTCCATCATGGAAACGATGCCTGCACATTCCCTTAATTCCCGGCTTATATATTCCGGAGCATTTCCTTCAAATTTATAGTAAATCTTATGTTCCAGACTTGCCCAGAAATCCATGGCGATGGTTCTGATCTGGATTTCCACCTGTACCGTCACCTCTTTGTCTGACAGATACACCGGCACTCTCACGTTCATATGAAAGCTCTTGTAACCGCTTTCCTTTGGTTTCTTAATATAATCTCGAATGGATACCACGGTTAAATCGCTTTGCCGTCCGATCATATCCACCAATTGATAAATATCGGGAATAAAAGAACATACAATTCTTACTCCTGCAATATCGTCAATCTGTGAAATCATATTTTCAAAATTCGGTTCATAACCTTTTCGACGCAACTTTTCCTCAATGCTGCTTCTCTTCTTAATTCTGTGTTTCACATACTCTATAGGGTTATAATTATGTACATGTTGGAATTCATCATTTAAAATTTCAACCTTGGTGACGATTTTCTTCAACGCGGCACTGTATAAAAGCATTGCAGTTTCGTATCCCGCCTCATCGTCTTTCTCTTCCTGCATCAACTGATAAACATCCATTCCAAAACCCTCCTTTAGAAATCCTCTTCCAATACCTCTATTTCCAAATAATCAAACATGATATCTTCAATAAAACTATCTTTGGAAAATCTTGTCTTGCCTGATCTCTGAAATTCCTTAATATTATGATTCAGCCAAATGGGATTTTCTAAATCAAATTCTACGCACGCCTTTAAAAGACCGTCCATAATCATATGAGTTCTGGTATCATCCGTTTCTCGTTCGTATGTGTAATCACTTAGCAAATGGTTGTCTTTCCATTGTTTTGCCCATAATCGAAACATGATTTAATTAGCTCCTTTAGTTTGTCATTCGCTGCCGCTTACATTCATACATCATTACCGAAGCGGCAATGGCGGCGTTTAAGGATTCCACTTCTCCGTCCATAGGAATCTTCACATAAGTGTCTGCAGTCTCTGCAATATCATCGCTTAATCCATTGCCCTCATTTCCCACAAGGAAAGCACAAGACTTTTTGTAATCTTCCATAAAAAAGTCCTTCTCTCCTTTTAAATGAGCCGCAAACACATGCACTCCCATATCCTTCAAACGTGCAATATCCTCTTTTAAATCGTCGCTGATGACCAAAGGGATACGATACACAGATCCCATGGTGGCACGCAGTGTCTTTGGATTGGTTACGTCCACAGTGGTCTTATTCATTAAAACTCCACTGATTCCGGCACCTTCCCCTGTCCTTATCATTGTACCAAGATTTCCGGGATCCTGCAAACTTTCAAGAATGAGAATCAACGGAGTTCTTTCTCCCTTTGGAAGAAGATCCTTAAGGGTATAACTCTTTTGTTTTACCAAAGTTAAAATGCCCTGAGGCGTCAAGGTATCGCAGATGGTGTTAAAAATTTTATCTTCCACAACTTCATAGGATACATTTCTGTTTAAAAGAAGTTCTTTCTTTTCTTCTTCCTGATAAAAACTTTCGGAGACATACACCTTTTCGATGCGATTTAATGGCGCTTCCAAAAACATTTTTACCCCTTCTACGGCAAAAAGACCCGTTTTCTTACGGGCCTTTGCTTTGGTATTTAATTGCACAATCTGCTTTATTTGCTTGTTTTCTGTACTGGTTATCATACAATCTCCCACTAAATTGAGAAGGAACGATAGATTTCGTACATGTACTCGTCTACACCCTTCTTCATTTGTAATGCTTCATTGATGTCATAATCAATAAAATCTCCATGCTTGTGGGCAATCACACGGTTGGACTTGCCTTCGCAAAGAAGATCCACCGCCTTCGCTCCCATGGTGGAAGCATATACACGGTCTTTACAGGTAGGGCTTCCTCCACGCTGCATGTGACCCAATATGGTTGCTCTGGTTTCCATACCGGTCTCAGCCTCGATTCGTCTTGCCATACTCTGGGATTCACCAATACCTTCTGCATTAATAATAATGTGATGCTTCTTTCCTCTGGCTTTATTTTCTTTGATATGATTAATAATCTTATTCTCTACATAGTCATACTTTTCCGGAATCAAAATATCTTCCGCACCATTTGCAATACCACACCACATTGCAATATGGCCGGCATGACGACCCATAACTTCAATAATGGAGCATCGCTCGTGAGACGTGGATGTATCACGTACCTTATCGATGGCATCCATTGCCGTATTTACAGCCGTATCAAATCCTATGGTGTAATCGGTACAAGCAATATCAAGGTCGATGGTTCCCGGCACTCCAATGGTGTTAATTCCATGGGAGGCAAGCGCCTGCGCACCTCGGAAGGATCCATCTCCTCCAATTACAACAATTCCATCTATTCCATGCTTCTTACAAATATCAGCTGCCTGCTTTTGCACTTCCGGATCATGAAATTCCAAACATCTTGCGGTGGCAAGAATGGTACCTCCGCGGCTGATAATATCAGACACATCCCTTGGATGCATCTCATAGAAATCTTCTTGAAGAAGTCCGGCATATCCTTTCTTAATTCCAACTACAGTTAAGCCCTTTGAAAAGGCTCTTCGAACCACTGCCCTGATTGCAGCGTTCATTCCAGGAGCGTCACCACCACTGGTTAAAACACCAATGGTCTTAATCTTTTTTTCTTCTGCCATTTTTCCTCCTATACTACTCTTCATCATTTTCCTTTGAAGCTATTTTATAGCTTTTCCCTTGATTATGCAATGGTTTTCAAGGATTTATCCCTTGTTTGTCAAAGATTTCTCAATCACTTTTACATCTTCTTTGTCAAGCAGGCCATATAGTTTGTTCAGAGTTTCCGGATTGGCTTCTATGTTTTTGCTGGCCGGCAGTTTCTTTGTTGCCTTTTCCTTTGCAAGGTAGATTACCACTTCGTCATTGCCGTCAGAGTTCTGAATCTTCTCAAACAGTTCCCCGCATTTTTCATCGTAAGTTTCCTTATCCGGGAATTTCAGCCATACCTGCTTTCGCAGTGAGTCAAAAGGAATCACCGCTTCCATAATCAGTTTTGCATCCTTTTCCTCCGGCGCATCCACTTTTCCACGAACAAATACCTTGGCATCTTCCTGCAAATACTGTCCGAATTTCTCATAATCCCTTGGAAAGACTATAACTTCCACCGTTCCCACAAGATCCTCCACCGTCAAAAAGGCCATGGTTTTATTGTTCTTGGTGTATTTTATGGTCCTCTCTGTAATCATTCCACCCACAATGGCCTGCAATCCGTCTTTTACCCTTGCGCGGCCCTCTTCTTCATCATAGATAAAATCGTTGGTGGTATGGCTGATGTTCTTTTGCCACTTTTCCTCGTACTCCTCAAGAGGGTGGCCGGTGATATAGACTCCCAGCACCTCTTTCTCCGATGCCAAAAGCACTTCCTTCTCATATTCTTCCACCTTAGGAATTTTGATTTCAAACTCCTTTTTCTCTTCTGTGGATACCATGTCAAAAAGGCTCATTTGCCCTTCCATGGAATTTTTCTTTTCCAGGTTCACCTCATCCATCATCTTTGGATAGATTAAAATGGCCGCCTTTCTTACCACATCAAGGGAATCAAAGGCTCCTGCCTTTATGAAATTCTCCATGGCTCTTTTGTTCACGCCCCGTTTGCTCATACGGGAAATGAAATCCCATAAGGAGATAAAAGGTCCGTGATTCTCTCTCTCCTGTGTCAAGCCGTCAATCACCGGCTTACCGATACTTTTAATGGCATAAAGGCCATAACGGATTTTTCCGTTTTGCACAGAGAATGCTCCCTCTCCTGCATTAATGTCCGGAGGTAATACCTCAATTCCCATTCTTCTTGCGGACAAAATATACTCCGATACCTTTGTGGAGTTTCCAAGTACAGAGGTCATAAGCGCTGCCATATATTCCACCGGATAATAATACTTCAACCACGCTGTCTGGTATGCAACCACAGCATATCCGGCTGCATGAGATTTGTTAAATGCATATTTAGCAAAATCAATCATCTCATCATAGATATGGTTGGCCACTTTTTCATCAATTCCGTTTGCAATACAGCCCTTAACGCCCTCTTCTTGGTTTCCGTAAACAAAGTTCTGTCTTTCCTTTTCCATTACCGCAGCCTTTTTCTTACTCATGGCTCGGCGCACCAAATCACTTCGGCCCCAGGAATAACCTGCCAGATCACGCACAATCTGCATAACCTGCTCCTGATATACAATACAACCGTAGGTTGGTTTCAAAATCGGTTCCAATTCCGGACATTCATAGGTAATTCCCTGTGGGTTATTCTTTCCCTTAATATAAGAAGGAATAAAATCCATAGGACCCGGTCGGTACAGGGAAATACCTGCAATCAAATCCTCCAGCGATTGCGGCTTCAGTTCCTTCATGAAGCTGGTCATTCCCGCACTTTCCAGCTGGAATACACCTTCCGTCTTTCCCTGGCTGATCATTTCCAGCACATTTTTATCATCAAAGTCGATATTGTCCACATCCACATCAATATTCTGACTGTTTTTCACATTCTTCTGGGCATTTTGAATTACGGTCAACGTACGAAGTCCCAAAAAGTCCATTTTCAAAAGTCCCAGTTCTTCCAGAGTGGTCATGGTATACTGGGTGGTTATGGAGCCGTCGGAGGCTCTTGATAAGGGCACATACTCATCCACCGGTTTGGAACTGATCACCACTCCCGCTGCATGCATCGAGGTATGTCTTGGAAGACCCTCAAGACGCATGGACATATCTATTAACCGTTTTACCGTTTCATCGGTATCGTACTTTTCCTTCAGCTCATGGTTCATGGAAAGTGCTTTTTCAATGGTGATATTCAGCTCGTTTGGAATGGCCTTGCTGATACTGTCCACAAAGGCATAAGGCAAATCCATAACCCTTCCCACATCGCGAATGGCATTTTTTGCCGCCATGGTTCCAAAGGTTACAATCTGTACCACCTCTTCTTTTCCATAGGTGCGAACCACATAATCGATGACCTCCTGTCTTCGTTCAAAGCAGAAGTCCACATCAATATCCGGCATGGTAACACGCTCCGGATTCAGAAATCGTTCAAAAATTAAATTGTATTTTAACGGGTCGATATTGGTAATTTCCAGGGTATAGGAAACAATACTTCCCGCTGCACTTCCTCGACCCGGTCCAACCATAATGTCCTGACTTCTGGCATAATGGATAAAATCCCATACAATAAGGAAATAATCCACATATCCCATGGTATGGATGGTATTTAACTCAAACTCCAGCTGAGGAAGTACCTCTTCCCACTTGGTTGGATAACGCCGCTTCAATCCCTCAAGACATAACTTATTTAAATACTGCCAGCTGTCATATCCATCCGGCACATGATAACGGGGCAGCTTGGTTACTCCGAATTCAATTTCCACGTTACAGCGGTCCGCTATTTTCTGTGTCATCTCCAGGGCTTCCTGGGCATACGGAAACAGTCGCTTCATTTCCTCTTCCGATTTAATGAAATACTGTCCTCCCTCATAGCGAAGACGATCTTCATCCGCCAGCTTCTTTCCGGTTTGAATGCAGAGCAAAATATCATGAGGATTGGCATCCTCAGCCTTTGTATAATGAACATCATTGGTGGCCACAAGATCAATGCCAAGTTCCTTGCTTAGTCGAAGCAACTTTTGATTGACACTTTTTTGCAGTGGAATTCCATGATCCTGCAGCTCCAAAAAGAAATTGCCCTTTCCAAAGATGTTCTCATAACGAAGGGCCGCTTCTTTGGCTTCCTCATAGTGGTCTCTGCCCAGTTCCTTTTGCACCTCACCTGCAAGGCAGGCAGAAAGCGCAATGATTCCTTCGTGAAACTGTTCCAAAACCTCATAATCCACACGTGGTTTATAATAAAAGCCTTCGGTAAATCCTCTGGAAACAATCTTTGTGAGATTGGCATATCCCACATTGTTTTCTGCCAGCAAAATCAAATGGTAGTATCTGTCATCTCCCACCACATTTTCTCTATCAAAACGAGAACCCGGTGCCACATAGACCTCACATCCGATAATAGGCTTAATGCCCTCTTTCAGACAGGCGCGGTAAAAGTCAATCACACCAAACATGACACCGTGGTCTGTAATTGCCACGCTGTTCATGCCAAGTTCTTTTACCCTTTCCACACATTCTTTAATTTTATTGGATCCATCCAGCAAACTGTACTCTGTATGGACATGTAAGTGTACAAATGACATGTCGTTTCTCCTTTTTCCTCAATGTATCTAGTATACCACGAACAGTGTTTTCAAGCGACTAGGATTTTTTATTCTACTATGTTATAATGCAGATAACTTTGAGCATACAGGGAGATTCTTATTATGAAAAAAGCGATTCGAAAAATCGGTCAGGTTCTTCTGGCATTTGTTCCAACCATCGTTACTCTTGGACTTCAGATTGCCGTAACCATACCTGTTACCTTTTATTATTTTGGAGCCCTAGGTTACATGGGCAAGCTTCCAAAATTCGGAATGGACATTACGAACTGGCTGAATGACATTTTATCATCAGATTATACTGTATATGTAACCGTTGTCTGGGGTACCCTCAGCATGATTATTTTCATCCTGTGGTATTATCGCCTTCATGACAGGTCCGGGGACGTTGCGTTAAGTAAAACCTTAAACCTCTATTCTGTCGGTGGTATGATTTTGATTGTGGTTGGAATGCAGGTTTCCATTGAATATTTTTATACCATAGCAGAAAAAGGACTGCCTGATATCTTTCAGCAATACCAACAGCTGATGGACATGAGCAACTATGGAACCATTGCCACTCTTATTATGGTAATTTACGGAATTGTGGTGGCTCCAATTCACGAGGAGTATTTAAACCGTGGAGTTACCCTTCACTTTGCCGACCGTGCCATGCCGTTTTTTGCAGCCAATATTTTCCAGGCTTTGCTTTTTGGAATTATACATATGAACCTTGTACAGGGTTCCTATGCATTTATTATAGGCCTTGCCCTTGGATACATTTACCGTGTGGCCAAAAACATCTGGGTGCCTATTCTCTTCCACATGATGTTTAATCTTTTTGGTACCTTTGTTCCAATGATGCCACTTAGCACCGATAAAACATCTGCCTATGTGTTTGTAGGTGTCCTGGGACTGGTAATTTCCATCTCAGGCTTCGTATTATTCAACGCATCACTGCGTATGCGTGATGAGAATTTGTAATAATTATCATCAGTTTTTTTAATTTTAGACACAATTCTATAACAAGGTTCAATAGCCCTATTTAGCCGATTTTAAGCGACTTATAGGGTTTTTTTAATACAATTTTCACACAATTCGACACTTTTTTAACATTCGGATTTGATAAGTGGTATTTTTTTAACGAAATTCTCTTATTTTCTCACATTAGCAGTTATGATATAATCATTTCAGAAGCAAATCTATTCGAGGGGTCAATAGATTTGGTTTGAAACAAAAAAACATTATTATGTAAAGAGGAGGAATCATATAATGTTAGAACAGATTTCTGCGATTAATGCCGCAGTCAGTAATTTTATTTGGGGAGTACCTGCCATCGTATGTATTCTAGGTGTAGGACTCGTATTAACATTTCGAACCGGATTTGTACAGTGTACGAAATTCGGCGCAGCAATGGGAAACACCATTGGAAAACTTTTTAGTAAAGACAAATCCAGCGACGGATCCATGAGTCCGTTCCAGGCTGTATGTACTGCTCTTGCAGGTACTGTAGGAACAGGTAATATCGCCGGAGTTGCCGGTGCCATTGCAATCGGTGGTGCAGGTGCCATTTTCTGGATGTGGGTATCCGCATTCCTTGGTATGGCTACCAAGTTTGCCGAGGTTACACTTGCCGTTCACTTCCGTGAGAAAAACGAAGAAGGCGAATATGTTGGTGGACCTATGTACTACATCAAGAATGGTCTTGGTGATAAGTGGAAATGGCTTGCAGTATTATATTCCTTATTCGGAATCTTAACTGTATTTGGTACAGGTAATGCTACACAGACCAATACCATTGTTGCTTCCATTGCATCTGCGCTTACAAACTTCAACGTAATTGATGAATCAAACATGGGAACATTCAAACTTGTTGTTGGTGTTATCATCACTATTTTATTAGCATTAGTTCTCCTTGGAGGAATTAAGAGAATCGGTTCCGTAACCGAGAAACTTGTTCCTTTCATGGCAGTTTTATACATCGTCTTCGCACTTGGTGTTGTAATCTTACACATCGGAACAGTACCTGCAGTATTAAAGGGTATTGTTGTTGGTGCTTTCACACCTAAGGCATTTACCGGTGGTGTTGTTGGATCCTTCATTATCAGCCTTAAAAAAGGTTTATCAAGAGGTATCTTCTCCAACGAAGCCGGTCTTGGTACCGGATCTATCGCACATGCTTGTGCTGATAACAACGAACCTGTTAACCAGGGATTATTCGGTATCTTCGAAGTATTTATGGATACTATCGTAATTTGTACATTAACAGCACTTGTAATCTTATGTAGTGGTGTTGATATTGCTTACGGACAGGCAGCCGGTGCAGAACTTACCATCGCCGGATTTACAAATGTTTACGGTAACTGGGTATCTATCTTTACTGCTGTTGCAATGTGCTGTTTCGCATTCTCAACCATTATCGGATGGGGACTTTACGGTTCTCGATGTGTAGCATTTATCTTTGGTACCAAATCCATCAAGATTTTCTACATCATCTACTCCTTAATGGCAATTGTTGGAGCAACACTTGACCTTGGCCTTATGTGGGCAATTGCAGAGACCTTCAACGGATTAATGGCAATCCCGAACTTGATTGCATTATTCTTATTATCCGGAACTGTTGTAAAGCTTACCAAAGATTACTTTTCAAGACAGAAAGAAGCCGCTGCAAAATAAAACGAAAACAAAACCCAAATAAAACCCCAATAAAAATAACAGGTATCAACCATCGGTTGATACCTGTATTTTTTAATGTCTTATTTGCTCATATCAAGTTTTGTTAAATGCCATATATCTTCCACATACTCAGAAATGGTTCTGTCAGAAGAGAATTTACCGGCACATGCCGTATTCAGAATGGCCATTTTCGCCCATCGCTTTTCGTCCTGATAAAGCTGATTCATCTTCTCCTGCGCCTGTCGATACGCCTCGAAATCCTTCAGGATAAAATAGGTATCGGCAAACTCTGTGCACTTTGTATTTAACAAGGAATCATAGAGACGGCGGAACAGCTCTGTATCATTTTTTGCATACTTACCGTTGATTAACTGGGTAAGCACCGTTCTCACATGTACGTCTGTGTTAAAAATCTCCATAGGATCGTAATCACGCAATCTCTCATGTTCAATGACCTCATCGGCACTCATTCCAAAGATCACTGCGTTTTCCTTTCCTACCTCTTCTACCATTTCCACAACGGCTCCATCCATGGTTCCAATGGTAATTGCACCATTCAACATAAACTTCATATTACCGGTTCCGGAAGCCTCTTTACTGGCTGTGGAAATCTGCTCACTGACATCGGCTGCCGCAAACAACAATTCCGCATTGGAAACCTTGTAATCTTCAATGAAGACCACTTTGATTTTACCTTTGATCACCGGATCATTGTTCACCACATCTGCCACTGCATTGATCAGCTTAATGGTTAATTTGGCGTTTTCATAAGCCGCCGCAGCCTTAGCTCCGAATATAAAGGTGGTTGGATAAAAATCCATATCCGGACGCTCACGCAGCTCATTGTAAAGGTACATAATATGTAAAATGTTTAAAAGCTGTCTCTTGTATTCGTGAAGACGTTTTACCTGAATATCAAAAATGGAACGTGGATCCACTTCAATATGATTGTGCTTTTGAATGTATTCCGCCAGGCGAACCTTATTCTTATATTTGATATTCATAAACTCCAGCTGAGCTTTTTCATCCTCTGCATACACTTTTAACTTACTTAATTCCGATAGGTTGGTAATCCAATCATTTCCGATATGATCGGTAATCCACTGAGAAAGCAATGGATTTCCATGTGCCAAAAAGCGTCGCTGGGTAATGCCGTTTGTTTTATTGGAAAACTTCTCCGGCATCATTTCGTAAAAATCTTTCAACTCCCTTTTTTTCAGAATCTGGGTATGAAGCTCTGCCACTCCGTTAACGCTGTGACCGCCCACAATGGCCAAATGCGCCATACGAACCTGTCCATCATAGATAATGGCCATCTTCTTGACTTTTTCCATATCTCCCGGATATTTTTCGTTGATTTCATTTTTAAATCTACGATTAATTTCTTCTACAATCTGGTAGATTCTAGGCAATAATCTGGAGAAAATATCGATTGGCCATTTTTCCAGTGCCTCTGCCATAATGGTATGATTGGTGTAGGCACAGGTCTTCTTTGTAATCTCCCATGCTTCCTGCCATCCAAGGCCTTCTTCGTCAATCAGTATACGCATTAATTCAGCCACAGCCACCGTTGGATGGGTATCGTTCATCTGAATTGCCACCTTTTCATAAAGACGTCGAATATCCGGATGATTTCTCTTGTATTTTGCAATAATACGCTGCAGGGAAGCAGATACGAAGAAGTACTGCTGCTTCAAACGTAATTCTTTTCCAAAAATGTTGGCATCGTTTGGATATAAAACATCCACCAGAGTCTTTGCCAGATTTCGCTGCTCTTCTGCCTGACGGTAATCTCCTTTGTCAAAGGAGGAAAGCTGGAACTCTTCCACAGGTTCAGCATCCCACATCATCAAAACATTGACCACTCCATTATTATATCCAAGGATTGGCATATCATACGGAATAGCTCTTACCACCTGGTAGTTTTCATGAACAAAGGCAATGCTTCCGTCATCCTTCATTCTTGTGCTGATGTCTCCGCCAAATCGAACGGTAACGGCATATTCGCTTCTTTTCAGTTCAAAAGGATAACCGTTTTTCAACCAGTTATCCGGCACTTCCACCTGATAACCGTCTTCAATTTTTTGTTTAAACATACCGTAGTGATAACGGATACCACAGCCATATGCCGGATATCCAAGGGTGGATAAGGAATCCAAAAAGCAGGACGCCAAACGGCCAAGACCTCCGTTTCCAAGGGCCGGATCCGGTTCTTCGTCCTCAATGGCATTTAAATCGATGCCAAGTTCTTTTAACGCCTCTTCCACTTCTTTGTATACGCATAAGTTAATCAAATTGTTTCCCAGGGCACGGCCTACCAAAAACTCCATGGACATATAGTAAACTGTCTTTAAGTCCTGTTCTTCCATTGCCCTTTGTGTATCCATCCACTGATCAATGATGACATCCTTCACTGCCAGAGAAAGGGTTTGAAATATTTCCTGTGCGTTTGCATCTTCCAGACGCTTACGATACATGGATTTCATGTTATATTCTATACTCTTTTTCAACTCATTTTTATCGAATATGTTGTTCATGGTAGCCCTCCTTTTTCATGCTATTTTTTATTGTATAAAAAAAATATGAAAAAAGAGAGAACAATCTCCCTTTCTTCATATTTTTATAGGCATCTGATTAGAGCTTTTCAACACCAAGTGTTACCTGTTCTCCGTTGATCTTCCAGTCTTTGGTATATCCGGATACATTTCCCTTGGAAAGCTGCTCTCCTAAAACTTCATTCATGATTTCATTTCCGTGATTTTCCATGATTTCGCATACTTTCCCATCTGCTTCATAAGATACTTTAATCTTATCCATCACTTCAAAATCTGCCTCTTTTCTCATGGTCTGGATCTTACTTACAATCTCACGTACAAAGCCTTCTTCCAAAAGCTGTGGTGTTAAATTGCAATCAAGAACCACGGTAATGTCGTTGTCGTTTTCTGTCTGATATCCTTCCGCCTGTGACATGGTAATAAGTAAATCTTCTTCTGCAAGTTTTACCTCTCCGTTACAAAGAGTAAGTACATCATTGGCCTTAAGTTCTGCCATAGCCTTGTTGCCGTCAATTTCTTTTAACTCTTTCTGAATCTGACCAAGCATCTTTCCGTATTTTGGTCCCACAGTCTTTAACTGCGGTTTGAAAATATAATCGGTAAAAGTACTTACGTCATCTCTGAATTCCACATTCTTTACATTCAATTCTTCTGCAATGATTTGCACATAGAAGTCCACCAGTCTTTCCGGTGCTTTTACATACATGTTTCCAATCGGCTGACGGTTCTTAATGTTGGCTGCATTTCTGGCTGCACGGCCCATAACAACCACTTTCAATACCTCGTCCATGTTCTTTTCCAGAGTTTCATCAATGTAAGCCTCATTGGCAACCGGGAAGTCACAAAGATGTACACTCTCTGTAGCCTTTTCATCAATGCTGCATACCAGGTTTCTGTAAATCTGCTCTGTCATAAAAGGAACCATTGGAGCAGCCAGCTTACTGATGGTTACAAGGGCAGTATAAAGGGTCATATAGGCATTAATCTTATCCTGTTCCATTCCCTTTGCCCAGAAACGTTCACGGCTGCGACGTACGTACCAGTTACTCATGTCATCTACAAATTCCTGAAGTGCTCTTGCAGTTTCCGGAATCTTGTAGTTTGCAAGGTCATCGTCTACCACCTTAATCAAGGTATTTAACTTGGACAATAACCATTTATCCATAACCGCCAGTTTGTCATACTCAAGGGTATACTTTGTGGCGTCAAATTCATCAATATTTGCATACAAAACAAAGAATGCGTAGGTGTTCCATAAGGTTCCCATGAACTTTCTCTGTCCCTCAGCAACTGCATCACCGTGGAATCTGTTTGGAAGCCATGGTGCGGAGTTAATGTAAAAATACCAGCGAATGGCATCTGCTCCGTATGTCTTTAAGGCTTCAAAAGGATCCACTGCATTGCCCTTGGATTTACTCATCTTCTGTCCGTTTTCATCCTGTACATGACCAAGAACAATAACATTCTTATATGGAGCCTTGTTAAACAACAAGGTGGATTCTGCCATTAAGGAATGGAACCATCCACGGGTCTGATCCACTGCTTCAGAGATAAAATCTGCAGGGAACTGCTGCTCAAATAAATCCTTGTTCTCAAACGGATAATGATGCTGCGCAAATGGCATTGCTCCGGAGTCAAACCAGCAGTCAATCACTTCCGGTACTCTGTGCATGGTTTTACCACAGTCCGGACAGG
>JAILCP010000004.1 GCA_024680055.1 Lachnospiraceae bacterium
ATTTCAGATGACGAAGAGGGACATGATAGAGTAGAAGGAGCAATTTCTAAAGAGCCATCCAAAGAAGCAGTTCTTGAAGCAGTAAAAGAATCACTTAAGAATAAAAAGATGGTGCTTGCCGGTATGCCAAGTTATTTGTCCGTTGACGATTTAACTGTTGATAACTTAGAAATTAACTGGTATGTGGTGAAACTTCAGTCCGGTGATTATGAAGCAGGTTATCCATACCATGTAGATGGTGTAGTGAAATACGTTGAGCATGCAGTAAGCAAAAATGTTGGATATTATATCCTTTTAGATACCAACAATCTTATTGTGAAAGGTGAAGATTGCGGAAGATACGAAGAGGGACTTCAGCAGTATCCAAGCAGCCAGTACACAGAAAAATTAGCAGGTTCCATTACCGATGCAGCAATTAGCTATATCAATTCCGGAAAACATATTTCCTGGGATGAAGAAGGTGGTGAAAAAGTTAAGGAAGCGCTTGCAGATAAACCAACCAATGATGCTATTTTTGCTGAAATACAGAAAGTATGGAAGGCTAATCCAAATCTTATTAAAGGTATCGAAAACCTTCCGAATGGAATGACAGTGGAAAATTTAACAAAAGATAATGTCAAATTTGAAGTTGTATGGTATGTTGTGAAGAAATCAGGTGGAACCTATCACGTAGACGGATATTTGAAAGGTGCAATCTATCAGGAGAAGAAGGATGATACAACACCACCATCCGGCGGAAATGTGACTCCTACCCCGGGACCATCAACACCAACCACTAATATTCCGGATTCACCGATACCGCTTGATCCAACACCAAGTGAAGATCCGACACCAAGCGAGGATCCAACACCAAGTGAAGATCCAACAGAGGACATTAAGGATGATGATGTACCAAAGACAGATAATCCGACAAAAAACATTGATGAAGATGATGTTCCATTAACAGATGCACCAAGTGTAGATAAAAATACAACAAAGGTGAAGACCATCGAAGATGACAAAACACCATTATCTGATAATCCACTTACAGGAGATCAGGTACCATACGCATTTGGCGGATTGGGAATTCTTGCATTGGCAGGCATCATTGCAATGTTAAAGAAAATCAAGTAAAATAGAATAGTAAAAATAATAAAGTACCCTGGTCTTGTGGCCAGGGTATTTTTCAGCAAGAAAAAGGCCAAGGAGGAAGAATATGGCATTTATAGATATGCATTGTGATACATTGCAGGTAGCAACCTTTAAAAATTGCGATTTGTATGATGCAAAAGAGATTTCGGTGGATTTTAAAAGAATGAAAAAGGCAGGGGCAATGGCCCAGTTTTTTGCTATTTTCATGCCGGATAAGGAAACCTATGATGACTTTAACGTGTCACCCATGGAAGATCAGGAATATTTTGACGCACTGTTTGCAAAACTGTTAGGTGGGGTAAAAGAACACGAAGACATTATAAGAAGAGCCTATACCGCAAAAGATGTGCTGGAAAACTATGAGAATAATAAAATGAGCGCCATTTTAACCATTGAGGATGGAAGAATGGTCAACGGAGATTTTGAGAAGCTGGAGGATTTTTACGACCTGGGAGTGAGAGCAATTGCGCTGACCTGGAATTATGAGAATTGCTTTGGATATCCAAACTCAAAAGATCCGAAAATGATGCAAAAAGGATTGAAGAAGTTCGGAAAAGAGGCCATTGAATATATGAATGAGCTGGGTATCATGGTGGATGTGTCCCATTTATCCGACGGAGGATTTTGGGATGTGGAAAAAATAGCCTCCAAACCTTTTATCGCAACCCATTCCAATTGCAGAGAATTGAGTCCTCATCAGAGAAATCTTACCGATGACATGATAAAAGCATTGGCCAATAAAGGTGGAGTGATGGGATTGAACTTTTTCCCGAAATTCCTTAATAAGGATACGGCCGATACAAAAAGTACGGTGGATGCCATGATTGCCCATCTAAAACATGCAAAACAGATTGGTGGCATTGAGGTTCTTGGCCTTGGTGGAGATTTGGATGGTATGAGTGGAGATTTGGAGATTGGCAGCAGTGAAGATTATCCAGTGTTATTTGACCGTCTGAAAAAAGAGGGGTTCACTGAATCTGAAATCGATAAAATAACCCATGAGAATATTCTTCGAGTAATGAAAGATACGTTATGGTAAAAAAGAAGCCTTCCGGTTATGTGTGAACCGGAAGGCTGTAATTTTAGTTACCTGTTGGAATGTATGGGCGAATGCAGTTTGCTAACTGTACTGCAGGCATAGACTGTAACCATACTTTTCCCGGACCTGAAACAACGGTATTGAAGATTCCTTCACCGCCAAAGAACATATTCTTAACGCCAGGAACGGTTCTGATATCCATGGAACAGGTTGCAGACATGGCTGCAAGGTATCCGGTATCAACCACGATTTCCTGGTTCGGTCCAAGTTCGTACTCTTTAATGTGACCGTCGAACTCTACAAAAGCCATTCCCTGTCCGGATAACTTCTGCATAATAAAGCCTTCACCGCCAAAGAAGCCACTTCCTATTTTCTTCTGGAAGAAGGTAGAAAGTTCAACGCCTGAAGTGGAGGCCAGAAAGGCAGATTTTTGAACAATCAAAGGTTCATTCGGATTGATTTCAAATGCCAAAATGTCTCCCGGAAAGCTGCTTGCAAATGCAATTTCTCCAATGCCACCCTGGGCAGTATAGCGATTTAAAAACAGGCTTTCACCGGAAAAGGCTCTGCCAAGCATTTTACCAAAACCGCCACCGGAGGTGGTTTCCATCAGCATATTCGGTGACATCCAGGACATGGCGCCACTTTCGGTAATCATGGTTTCGCCGGCTTCCAGGGAACAAATAACAACCGGCATTGGTGTACCTTCAATTGTATATTTCATACTCATATTCTCCTTTTGTTGGATTTATTTTTTCCTATTATAGCATAAAAGTTCCTCTTTTACACTGTCCGGCGCAAAGGATGCTAAAATGGCATTTTCCTTTAATTGCTGCACCGTATCCTGATTCAACCCAAATTCCCGAATCAACAATTCATATTCCTTTTTCAAGGTGGTTCCAATAATGGAAGGATCATCGGTGTTAATGGTACAAAGAACCCCTGCGTCCAGCAACTGTTTTAGCGGAAAATCGGATAAGGATTCATAGACCTGAGTGGACAGGTTGCTGCTTGGACAAAGCTCAAGGGGTATACCATTGCTTGCAAGAAAGGCAATTACCCGCGGGTCTTCAACAGAGCGAACCCCATGGCCGATTCTTTTTGGCTCAAAGGAAAGAGCATTTCTCACACTGTCAGAACCGGAAGCTTCTCCGGCATGAATGGTAAAAGGTATTCCTTTTTCCCTTGCCACATCAAAAATCTCAGCAAAGTCCTCAGTTGGAAAAAGTGCCTCGGCACCTGCAAGGTCCACGGCAACCACGCCGTCTCCCAAATACTTTTCTGCCAGCGTTACAGTTTCAAGGTTCTCTTTTCGATTGTCCTTGCCCCTCATGCAGCATAAAATCAAACCGCAAGGAATGGGAGCGTGTTTCGTTCCCTCAAGTGCAGCTAAAATGGCATCTTCCTGGGTCAAGCCCTGATCTGTGGATTTTTGCGGGGCAAAACGGATTTCAGCATAAATGATGCCTTCTTCATTTAACTCACAAAGCAGGTTTTGCACTGCCCTGGTGATGCATTCTTTGGTTTGAAGAAGAGAGCATGGAAACTCAAATTTTTCAAGAAACTCATTGAGGTCCTTGCATCCCGGGGAAACCTGCATAAGCTTTAAAATCTCTTCATCAGAATCCGGAATGGATACGCCCCCAAGTTTTGCCAGCTCTCTTGCAGAGGAGAGGGAAATGGCCCCATCCAAATGAAGATGTAAATCTGCAAGGCCACAAAGTTTCGGTTCCTTCATGGATTATCCTCCTTTTTGTGATAAGAACCCATCCCGAAAACAGGATGGGTTCTTTAAAGTTCATCTTATATTTATGTGTCAATTAGCTTAATGCTGCAGTAATAAGAGCCATGGAGTATACTTCTTCAGCGTTACATCCACGAGAAAGGTCATTGATTGGTGCGTTCAGTCCTAAAAGAATTGGGCCGTAAGCATCGAATCCGCCAAGTCTCTGTGCAATCTTATAACCGATGTTACCTGCGTTAATGTCAGGGAAGATAAAGGTGTTAGCATGTCCTGCAACCTTAGAGTCAGGACATTTTGTCTTAGCAACTGTTTCAGAAACAGCAGCGTCGAACTGTAATTCTCCGTCAATTGCAAGTTCAGGAGCAGCAGCTTTTGCCTTTTCTGTTGCAGAACGTACTTTATCAACGTCCTCACCTTTTCCGGATCCTAATGTGGAGTAGCTTAAGAATGCTACCTTAGGGTCGATTCCGAAAATCTTAGCGCATTTTGCTGTTTCAATTGCACATTCAGCCATTTCATCATCGCTTGGCTTAATGTTGATAGCACAGTCACCCATTGCAAGAAGTTCCTGTCCGTCTTTTCCGTCACGTGCCATAATAAAGCAAGAAGATACGCTCTTGTTTCCAGGTTTACATTTGATTAACTGAAGAGCCGGTCTTACAGTATCAGCTGTAGAGTAGGTTGCTCCTCCAAGTAAACAATCAGCAACGCCCATCTTTACTAACATGGTTCCGAAGTAGTTGCCTTTCTTAAGTGCATCACGTACCTGTTCTTCGGTCATCTTTCCTTTACGAAGTTCAACCATCTTGGAAACCATTTCTTCCATATTTTCATAAGTAGCAGGATCAACAATCTTAGCTCCGTCAACACAGAAGCCTGTCTCTTTGCTTGCTGCCTTTACTTCGTCCTCTTTACCGATTAAAATTGGTGTAAGAACGCCTTCTTTTAATAAACGAGAAGAAGCCTCTAAAATACGAGGATCGGTTCCTTCTGTAAAGACGATTGTCTTTGGTTCATTTTTTAATTTTTCAACTAACTTGTCGAACATTGATATAACCCTCCGTTATGTTATAATTATTTCATCACTAATTATTTTAAACTATTTGGTGGAAATATCAAGATGCAAGGGAAAAAAGAACCAAAAAACCCATAAATAATCCCAAAATAACTATTGACATATGAAATTGTTTGCGTTATTATTTAATAGTTGCAGATGAGCAATGAATTAAATATGTGTGTGTAGCTCAGCTGGATAGAGCACTTGGCTACGGACCAAGGTGTCGGGGGTTCGAATCCTCTCACGCACGTCCATAAAGAAAAGGAACCATGGCAAAAGCCATGGTTCTTTTTCTTTACCGAACCTCCGGTTCGGATTCGAACGGGTTCGGTCTCCGCTCCGCTTCGGTCGGCGCAAGGCCGATGTCCCCCGGACCTCGTGCGCCCGCTCACGCACTATCGATAGGCGTTTCGATTTTCTTTGCTTTATAGATCAATTATTAAGAAATTTAATTGCTATTCTACGGGAAATTGAGTACTATAATATTATCAATGTGTAAAAAAAAGCACAGATTGAAATACGCTCATATAGAAATTTCAAATAGGTTCTAGTATTGAAAAGAGGGGGAGACATGAGAATATATTCAATTAAAAGGCCGATTAACACCGGCACTTATCCAAGGAGCAATCGGTATCAGGTCCTGGAAATAAGAAATTTTGAGAAAAAAGACTACGTACCGGAAATCGACAGTGAGGCATGGGGATATATCGATTACGAAAGTGATGTTCCGGAAAACATTTTAAAAAACTATGAACTGGTATCTCAAGAATATATTATTTTAGAGAACTGGAAAAACATATACAAAGCATTTTCTGTGGCAAATCTGCAGAATAAGGGACCGAAAGAAATTGCGGTATATCTTTCAAAAAAGATGTCATCACAGATTTTGAAGAATTGTTTTGCAGCTTACATTCAGGTGAAACACTGCAATGATAAGATTTCCAACGAGAATATAAAATGGCTGGAAAAAGGCAGGGTAAAAGAGAAGGTAGAAGCGAATGATGTATTGAACCATATGAATAGCAATAGTATTCAGCCGGTATATGTGAATCAATTGATTAATGAACTGAGAAAATGTAGTCTTGGTTAAGAGATGACATATTTTTAAAGTTTTTCGAAGCTTCTTTATTAAGAAGATGAAGCGTTTGTAAAGACCCTAGTCTAAAAAAGTGACAAAATTTAAAAAAATCTGCATTTATGTGAAAAAAATGTAAAAAAATGAAATCCCAAATCGAAAATGTAACCAAAAATGTAACTCCAAAATGATAGACTCATACACGTGGGAAAAAAATGAAAGTTTCCAAAAATAAAAATAGAGTTGTATGATGGAGGAGAATGTTATGAAGCGAAAATTAGGCGGAAAAGTAGCAGCTATGGCAATTGGAATGGCAGCAGCATCTATGGTGGTAACAACACCAGTTTCCGTTTTGGCAGAGGAAGTACAAACACAGGGCACAGCAACTACCGACGGAGGCACAGTCGTTGGCAATGGAGACACAGTCGTTGGCAATGGAGACACAGTCGTTGACAATGGAGACACAGGCGTTGGCAATGGAGACACAGGCGATACCAACGGAGACACAGGCGTTGACAATGGAGGCACCATCATTACATACGATATGGTTAAAGATGCATTTGACGGCCTTTTAGTAACCAAGACAAATAAGAATGAAAAAACACCAACAGATAAGACTGTGGTATTTGGTAAGGAAGCTTCAGAGCATAGCCAGAGTGAGGCGGATTGCAAGGCCATTGATGATTTTAAAGCTGCAGTAGAGAAGGTTATTAAGTCAGGTAATTGCACAGATGACCAGAAAACTGAGCTTAAAAATCTTGAAAACCGTGTGGGCATGATGAAGAATGTTGCAGTTGCATTTAACGATGCAATTCACGGAGATGATAAAAGTGATGGAGAAGCAGCGCATAAAACTATTACGAAAACCATGGGAGACTATGTCTCAAAAGAAAAAGTCCAAGAAGATGAAGTACTTATTTGGATGAAGCGACGTGAGCTCTGGGCAAATGAATTAGCGAAAAATGAGATAAAAACTTATGCATTTATCCAGCTTGTAAAGGATAATTCTAAGGATGCGCAAGAGGC
>JAILCP010000038.1 GCA_024680055.1 Lachnospiraceae bacterium
TCAAGGTTTAATAATCCTGAATCAACAAGATCATCAAAAATGGCAGGATCTTCAAGGTTATGACTTGTTAAAGTCGTACCTTCTTCTGCACGACAGCAGAGAACAGCAGGACTACTTGCATGTTCTTTTGCGTATTCTTCACTAATTGCCATGTTTTTAGGCCTCCTTTGATATTTTTGTTATAGTTATGTATAACTACTGAAAGAGCGGTAATTCAATTTCGATATTCTTACCTGATTTAATATCGATATGTAACATACCGTCCTCTACATCCTGTGTAACCTCGTATACACAATTTTCTAAAGCAGCTGCCTCTTCTTCAGTCTGTTCACCAAGCTGAGGAACTGATTTAGATGTTGTAAGGTAACGCATACGTTCCTTACCAACAGTATCGAAGATAGTATCTGTCTGATGATGAACGTTTAAGCCAAGCTTTGGAGCAGATCCCATAACGGTATTTGTACAATCGCTACAGTTACCGATTAAGATGTCTGTACATCCTGCCTTCTTAATGTTCATACACTTCTGAGCCTGTCCAGGACAGTTTCCAGGGTTTTCACATTTCAGAGTTCCCTTAATGTCAGCAGCCTGTTTACAAGTCTGAACGCACTCAACAACACCATTCATCTTTTCAGCAATGTCTCTCATACGAGCTTCATTACCACCACATGCACAAAGGAGAAGACCTACCTTTGCACCCTTTAAGTCTTCGAATGGTTTAGTTACAATGATACCACCTGTAGTTTTGGTGATTGGAGCATCAAGTGTGGTTGGTTTTCCTGTGAAAGGTCCACCCATTACAATTTCACCGTATTCTCCATCAATTCCACCTGCACGCTCGATTAATTCGCCTACAGTTGTTCCAAGAGGAACATCATAGAATACACGAGTGTGTGTGCCGCCCTTTAATTTACCAGCAACAGATACGTTCTTGGTCATTACAGGACGTTTGTCGATAACTGCTTCAGCGACTCTCTGAACAGTTTCAACGTTGATTACAACTGCATCTGCCTTAGATGGCAAATCAGTTGGCTCAAGAAGCTTTCCTAATACTTCACGAACAACTGCACGCTCTTCACCCATCGGGTAAATGTCAGGAAGAAGATGAACACTGATGTTGTCTTCTTTCTCACAAAGTGCAGCTAATGTTTTAACTTCTTCTTCGTGTTTTGCTTTGATTGCAAATACACCATGAGAAGCATTACAAAGCTTCTTAAGGATCTTAACTCCCTCAATAAGTTTGTCTGCATGTTCTGCTAAGTAACCGATATTATGCTCTAATAAAGGCTCGCACTCAGCAGCGTTTACAAGGATATAACCACCGTGTAAGTCAACATTGCACTTAACAGCAGTAGGGAATCCTGCACCACCCATTCCTACAAGGCCGGCAGCTTTAATAAGGTCAGCAGGAGTTTCTCCTTCAAGAGGAATGTATTTGTCCTCTTTTGGCTGATCTGCCTCTTTTGCCTCGATATAGATGGCATTCTCATCAACATCGGCAACTTTACCGTTGAATGGTGAGAAGATTGCAGCACCAAGTCCTGTTGGCTCTGCAATGAGCATACCGCGCTCTACTTTGTCACCAGCTTTTACAGTTGGTGCACATGGAGCTCCGATGTGCTGTTTCACTAAAATTTTGTACTTCATTATTGGGCACCTCCATCAAGAATGTTAATTCTTTCCCAAATACTCCTTAAGTATACGATAAATTTATAACAAAAGGAAATGAATACTATCTATCGCAGATATTACGAAATGTAATGACTGCGTAGAAGTATGATGCTTAACACGTTTAGGACTTTATGTTAAGCAGTACTGCCTGCGTCAACTCGATAAAACGAGCAGCGGCTGCAGACAGGTGTTCTTTCTTACAATAAGCTATACCCAGCTCCCTTGTAAGATTAGGTTCCAGCGGAAGACAAGTAATGGGATATTTCATGTCTAGCGCTGATAATTGTGGCATAATGGTCATCCCCAGACCGCTTGCCACCATATGCATTATAGACAAATCTTCTCTGGCTG
This sequence comes from Lachnospiraceae bacterium, assembly GCA_024680055.1. Taxonomy (GTDB): domain Bacteria; phylum Bacillota; class Clostridia; order Lachnospirales; family Lachnospiraceae; genus XBB1006. Next base: position 2,023 of record JAILCP010000038.1, read on the forward strand.
AACAAACCACATTAACATGAACACCGTGATTTACAAGCAGATCAGGAAGGTCTGTATATACTTCTTTGGCAGGCAGTAAAAACCGTTGCCCCTCAAATTTAGAAATAGGGAAGGTTTTCATGCCCTCGGTATTGTAATCCTCCGGCAACAGAGCTAAAAGAGGATCGTCATATAAAGGAATCCATTCCATAGTGCCAATGGAACTTTTGCTGATAAAAGCCAGGTCGGCCTTATGCTGTTCCAGGCAAGACATTAATTCCTTTGGATTTCCTTCGATTAATTCCAACGTTGTGGATGGGTTTTCTTTTAAGAATGTCTTTACTATTTCAGGTAGCCAGTTATGAGAAATACTGGCTAGAGTCGCGATGGTGAGATGACCTTCGTTTTGCTGATTTAAAGTAGAGATAACACGATCTAATTTGCGATTGACTTCCAATAATTCACGCACCAGGGGGACAATACGTTCCGCCTCGGGGGTGAGAGAAACGCCATGTTTATTTCTTATGAAAAGGGGAAAGCCAAGTTCTGCTTCCATTGATTTTAAAACATGACTAACGCCGGATTGAGTATAACCCATCCGGACGCCGCTTTTTGTAAAATTTTTGGTTGTTGCTACATCTAAAAATAAGGCATAACGATTCAGTTCCATTTACCTTCACCATTCCTTGCAGTTATTGTATTAAACCTGTTTAATCTTCTTGACATTTGGACAAGCTTCAAGAATAAAGTTCTTAAAGTCATTCACGTCCGCATTCTTAATAGAAGATTTAGGGAAACTGTATATTCCCTTTGGACCGTAATCGGTTTTAAAAACCAGGCCCAAAGATTCATTGTTTTCCAAAATACGAACAACACGCTCATATGGATGATCCACTTGCTTGGTTCCTGTGTTGTTCAGAAAATGGTTGTCATAAAAATCCATTTCCACAATCAGTGCTGTCTTACGGCGGGCAACTCTTTCATAATAAGCGGTTTCCGCATCGCCAATAGCAGCGGTACGGGCCATTTTCTTTCCAAAAGTTCTTCTGAATACTTCAAGTCCTGCAAATATTAAAATCCAAATTCCGATATAAATCAAAAAGAATTTCACCTGTCCGTCGGTTTCCAAACGCAGTACGTTGGATTTCTGGACAATAATCAGTAATATGGTCAACATTAAAGCAGCCGGACATACTTTGTAAGCAACAGAACTAACGTCCAAACGATACAATTCGCAGGTCTGCTGCAGAGTATCTCTGGTCTCTTCATATTTAATCTTATAACTCGGGTTCATTCGTTTTCCTCCAACTTATCTCATATTTCTTTTATTATAATTCAGAGGAAGAGGAAAAGCAATCTTTCACAAAAAAAAGAGAAAAGCGTACTGAATTTTCAGCACGCTTTTCTTTATATTATTGATCGTTATATCAATATTGTTGTTTTTAGTTGAATTATTTTTAAAATAATGGTTTAGATTACTCTTCACCTTCGATAAATTCGTTGAATTTCTTGGTAAATGCAAGCATGATAAGTCCGATTGCAATGATGATTGCAGCAACAGAACCATAAGCTTTAACGAATGAGAATGTTGCAAGCCAGTTGTAAAGTGGACCATAAGCTTTACCAGAGAAGAAGATGATAAGTGGCCATACACCAAGCATTGTTCCAAGAAGTTTCTGTGGAGAATACTGGTTGATGAAAGAGTTTCCAAGTGGGGAGAAGATAACTTCACCAACAGTCATACATACTGCTGTTAAGAAGATAATCCAAACTCCAACTGGATCTTTTGTTCCTTCACCGGAGATGATAGCTGCGATTACCATACATACTACACAAAGACCAAGGACTAAAATACCTACAGCTGTCTTAGTGAACATTCCCCAGTCACCCTGTGGACGCTGTTTCATCTTAGCCCAAATTCCTGCGAAGATAGGGCAAAGGATGATACAAAGTAATCCGTTTGCGGAGTCGAACCAAGCTGTTGGCATCTGGAAGCTTCCGATGTTCCAGTTAGCCCATCCGGAACCACCCTGCTCAACAGGACCGAATTCGTAGTAAACTGGCATGTAAACCATGTACCAAATTAACCAGAAAATTCCGGAGAATAATGTTACGATACAAATAGCGATTACACGATGTTTCTCAAGTGTTGTAAGTGGCTTGTCATCAACCTGTTTAGCTTCTTCTTTACGTTCATCAACTAAGAATGGTTTCTTACCAGCATCGCCGAAGAATCTCATTCCGATGAGCCACCATACACAGTCAGCGAATAAGAAGAGTGCGCAGATGAAGAACATTGGTCTGAATCCAACGTTTGTAGCTAATAAGGAAAGGAATGTTGTTCCACAGAAAGATCCGATGTTAACGAACATGTACTGTACGTTGAATACGGAGTCCAATGTATCCTGGTCAGCTAATGGGAAAAGACGTCCAGCAATACCGGAAACGTTACCTTTGAAGAATCCTGTACCAACAGATACAAGGATGATAGCTGCCCAAAGCATTCCAAGTCCGTTTGCTTTCCAAGCACATAACCAACCAAGTCCCATTAAAATTTCACCCAACGGAACAAGGATTCTAGGCGGTGCCCAACGGTCTGCAATGTAACCACCAATGATAGGTGTGATGTAAGTAAATGCTACAAGGTTAGAACTCATAGAAGCACCAACTGACTTGTCAAGTCCAAGTCCGCCGTTAGCAGCTTCAAGTACAATGAAAATACCAAGGCCCCACTTAGCTGCATAGTATGCACATCTCTCTAATGTGAAAGAGAAAGATGTAAAGTAGAAACCTATTGGCCATTTTTTCTTTGTGTTTTCCATTTGAAAAATTCCTCCAATATGTCATTATTTTGTTCGATATTTAATGGGAAATAATTCAACTAAAACCATTAAACTAGAACTAACGTAAGTGTAGCACAAATGAGAACGAGGTACAATATTTTTTATTAAGAAAAAATTTATATTTTTTTTATAAAGTGGTTATTTGAATTAAAAAAGAACGAATATAGGACAGCGTGGTGATGTTACATAAAGTGGTAAATATGCACAAAAATTGTTTGACTTAGATAGACAGAATGATATAATCTTTATGTCGCTGATGAACTTGAAGTGAACTACTTATGTTGAATATGACAGAAACAAAGGCTTTCTATCGGTGATTGTGACAATTAGACGGAAATGGGTAGTTGCGGCCTTACTTTATATAATAGAAGAAAGGGAGAGTTGGGTTATGGTTATGCTATGGGTGATAAGAATTCTACTGGTTTTATGGACATTGGTTTCTTTTGGAATGATTCTGGTGGATACAGTGAAGCACAGAGACGAATTGGATTTCAAAAAGGGGCCGTTGCTGTTTTTTATAGGAATGCTGGTGGACTTTTTTGACACCTGGGGAATCGGATGCTATGCCCCAAATATGACCTTGTTTAAGTTTACCAATACCTGTCGGGATGATTTGGTGCCGGGAACGTTGAATCTTGCCCATACCATACCGGTGGCCATTGAAGGAATTCTGTTTATGAATTTTGTTCGGATTGATTCCTTAACCCTGGCTGTTATGCTTGTGGCATCTTCTGCCGGCGCAGTTGTGGGATCTAAAATTATTTGCAAATGGAATTTGCAGGTGGTGAGAATTGCTCTTGGAATCGGCCTTATTGGAGTTGCTGTGGTGACCGTTGCACGAACTGCCGGATTTGGACCTTTTGGTACCAGTGGAACTGAATTGGCCTTGCGAGGCGGAAAACTTCTGATTGCCGTCGTGGTTCAGTTTTTACTTGGGGCATTGATGATCATCGGATTTGGATTGTATTCACCTTGTATTGCCCTTTGCGCATTGCTTGGTTTGAACATTACCGCAGCTTTCCCAATTATGATGGGTTCCTGCGGATTCTTAATGAATGCGGCGGTTCACAATTTTATCAGGGAAGATAAATACGATCGCACCTGTAATTTATTTATTATGATCGGTGGTACTGTGGGCGTGGTGCTGGCGTATTTCCTGATAAAATATGCCTTTTCATTAACTGTTTTATCCTATATTGTGTGCGTGGTTATGGTGATCACTGCGGTAAAATATTTTATGGATGCCAAAAATACCCCGGTGGAATAATTTCATTGTTTTACCGGGAAACGGAAACTTCTTTTTGGGCGGATTTGGCTTCTGCACCATAGAGCTTTTCGTGGAATTTTCCCGCTCTTTTCATAAAAAAGTTTTCCAAAAGACCAAGGAAACAAACGCAGATAATGGTTCCCTCACGGATGGCCAATGGAAGATGAAATAACCATGATAGAAGCACCGATACCACAACACAAACAACGTCAATGCCAATGCGGAAGTAAGAAAAACTAATGTGAAGCTTCTCGCTTAAAACCACGCAGGTGGTTTCCAGAGACATGCTGACAATCTTTAAAGAGCACAAAGAACCAAGGAAGAAGCCAACCCCCACAATAGAGGCAAAAAGCAAAAACAGACGTTGATAGTAATGGTGAATGGTGAATGTGAAAAAATTATAATAAAAAAAGTTCACCAGGGAACCATAGCCAAGCACAAAAATAAATTGCAAAAAGCCGGTTTTTGGAAAATCTTTTCGCAAAATAAGCATTTGGATCAAAATGCAGACGGTATTCATAATCATACTAAAGGTAAAGACCTGAAGCCCTGTTAAATGGGAGATGGGAATGCTTAAGGACTCCCATGCGGCAAAAACACCAATGTCAGCCTTGATTACCATGGCGTTAAAGAATGCTGTTCCAATGGATAAAATAATAATCTCAAAAAATTTCATAAGGCCAGGATGGCTGATTGATTTCATTTGGCATACCCCACTTTTAAAAAAATTAACACTTTCTTCATTATAGGCCATAAAGCCTGTATGTACAAGGAAAAATGTGCCTAAAACGCTTGAAAACACGGGACTTTTAAAAATATCTTGCGTTGACATTTTGTTCATAAAATTTTATAATAAAAAAGGTTAGAGGGGGGTGTATTTTCACTCAAAACCTAAAATTTTTTTAAAAGGAGAGATAGATAGTGGAACTGAAAGCAAAAGTAAATGTAGACAGATTCGAGTCTGCATTACAGGTAGTAGACTCACACACAGTCGGAGAATTTTGCCGTATCGTTATCGGTGGATTCCCTGAGCCGGAAGGCAACACCATGATTGAAAAGAAAAAATGGATGGAAGAGAAATATGATCACGTTCGTACAGCTCTTATGTTTGAGCCAAGAGGACATCGTGACATGTTTGGTGCTTTCCTCTGTAAACCGGTGAATCCGGAAGCAGACTTTGGAGTTATGTTCATGGATACAGGCGGATACTTAAACATGTGCGGACATTGTACCATCGGTTCTGTTACCGTTGCAATCGAGGCAGGACTTGTAGAGTCTCATGAAGGTGAGAACGAAGTTGTTCTTGATGCACCTGCAGGACTTATCAGAACCAAAGCAATTGTGAAAGATGGCAAGGTTGAGTCCGTTACTCTTACCAATGTTCCATCATTTGTATATAAAGAGAATCTTACATGTACAGTAGACGGAATGGAAATTCCATATACCATTTCCTTTGGTGGAAGCTTCTTTGCATTAGTAGATTCTACAAAGGTTGGCTTTGGCGAAATCAACCAGAAATCCGTACCCAAGTACATCGATCTTGGTATGAAGATGAGAGACATCATCAATCGCGATGTTAAGATTCAGCATCCTGAACTTGACATTACAGAAGTTGACTTGGTTGAATTCTATGGACCAACACCAAACCCAGGTGAAGCTAATATGAGAAACGTAGTAGTATTCGGAGATCATATGGCTGACCGTTCTCCATGTGGAACAGGTACAAGTGCTAAGCTTGCAACCCTTCATCATTGGGGAGAGCTTAAAGTAGGCGAGAAATTCGTATACGAAAGCTTCATCGGAACAAGATTTACCGGTGTAATTAAAGAAGAAACAAAGATTGGTGAGTATGATGCAGTTATTCCTATGATTACAGGAAGCGCATACTTAACAGGATTTGGAACATATCTTGTAGACGGAACAGACCCATTGAAATATGGATTCTTAGTAGGTTAATTATTGATAATCAAAAGGGCTTCGCCATTGGCGATAGCCCTTTTTTTGAGTAAGAAAAGTCATCCGGGGTCTGTGACCCGGAGAAGAAAAGTTGTTGAAAAAGTCACCAGTGGAGTACAGTCAATTCCGGGGTTGGTGACCTGGAGAGGGAAAGTTGTCGAAAAAGTCACCAGTGGTGCAATGGGGAAACCGGGGTTGGTGACCTGGAGAGGGAAAGTTGTTGAAAAAGTCACCAGTGTAGTGCAGTCAATTCCGGGGTTGGTGACCCGGAGAGGGAAAGTTGTCGAAAAAGTCACCAGTGGAGTGCAGTCAATTCCAGTATTGGTGACCCGGAGAGGGAAAGTTGATGAAAAAGTCACCAGTGGTGCAATGGGGAATTCGGGACTGGTGACCCGGAGAGGAAAAGTTGTCGAATAAGTCACCAGTGGAGTGCAACCAATTCCGGGGTTGGTGACCTGGAGAGGGAAAGTTGTCGAAAAAGTCACCAGTGGAGTGCAGTCAATTCCAGGGTTGGTGACCTGGAGAGGAAAAGTTGTCGAAAAAGTCAACAGCCTCGAGCAGCCAATTCCTGAACTGGTGACCTGGGAGAAAATAATTGATGAAAAAGTCACCACCAGGTAAATCAACTGCCCTGACCTGGTGACCGAAACAGAAAAAAACATCAAAAAAGTCAACACCAGCCGGAAATAACCGAAAGGGCCGGAAATAACCGAAAGGGCCGGAAATAACCGAAAGGGCCGGAAATAACCGAAAGGGCCGGAAATAATCCAACAAAAAATCATAGAACCTGACCTGAGCCAAGTCCTATGATTTATAATTCAAAACAACATTTGTTAAAGTGCACTGGTTTTCTGCTGCAAAGCCGGGGACAGTGCTTCCCTTTTCTGAAATAGAATCTGAATGATGAT
>JAILCP010000096.1 GCA_024680055.1 Lachnospiraceae bacterium
GACACCACTGTAACTTTTTTCTTCATCGGTATACTGAAAAATGCGATCCATGGTGAGCTGCAAGGTGTTCTCATGAAGTTCCATCTTTTGAATTCTGCTGTCATGTAAGCTTAGGTGAAGATTGCCGGTTCGGTCCCGGATGAATTTTTTCTTAGCCCCGGAAGCACACGTTTCTATGGCGTTATCCGTCACGGTTTTTAAAAGGATTTTCTTTTCAAATCCTCCCCGTTTCTCCGCCTTCGTTTTTCTGATGTTTTCCAATTCTTCCAACGAAAACCCTCTTGCCTTTGCGCAAGCGTAAATCACCTCAAGTAAATCCGCAAGTTCTTCCACGTTCTGATCTTTATGATACTCTGCAAGTTCCTCATCTAATTTGGTATCCAAAGCCTTAAGGTACTCCTTATCCGGTAAAATCTCTGTCTCACAGGTTTTTCCATCTGCTTCAATAATCTCCGGAATTTTATCTCGAACTAATTTATCATAAGTAATTGTTTTCATGGTAAGTCCACTCCTTAAAACCTAATGTCTGTGCCGATTCATATACCGGCTTTATCACATGCTCCAATCTTCCAATAAAAGCGTTTCGATCCAGTCCCTCTGCATAAAGCTGATTTCGAATCTCTTGATTATTTAAATGAAATGGTGCAATTCTGTTAAATTCCCGAGCCACCACATCATTTTCTCCACGCAATCGATATGCACGATATTCCAGTTCACCCAGGGGCTCAAAATACATTTTCCATGATGGCAACGCGTTGCTTTTACTGCTGTTAATGGATTTGGTTGTAGGATGAAGATTCCACAATTCATCATGAGCCACATATTGCCATGGCACAAAATGATCAATGGATATATTTTCATCATGCAATACAACATGGCCATAAATATCACACAAGGCCGGGTCTATTTCTACAATTCGTTTCCAATATTTTCTTACCCTTTCAATATTTCTTGCAACCGGAGCCTCAATTTTATCTGCAATGCCCGGCACACTAGGGTTCTTGTTTTGTAAATATTGAATCAATTTTAACTGGGTCCATCCTTTTAAAATGTCCTTATGTCTATATAAGTACTCCGCCCACAATGGTTCCATTTCAATTACGGTACCAAGTCCACCTATTGCGGTAAAATAATACATCAGTTTTCCCTGACGATTAATTTCATCCGTAAGATTTTTCTTAGGTCCATTCCACATAGAACGTTTGATTTCAATCTCATCATAAAAGGGTACCTGCAGACGATAAGGTACATTCAAAGTCAAATCCGATTTGTATTTTCGAATAATTTTATCCTCTGTAGACTGAAGAAATTCTATAATCTTCTCTCTTTTCTCAGAGGAACGAAATCCGTACTCTGCATAAATATATTTCACAACCTCTTCCAGATTGTCAGTGATTCCAAGCGGTCCCAACCGAAGATGGTACTCTGTCACCATGTACCATGCATCTGCCACCATTTCATTGATCAATTCCTCAAAGGCAAAACGAATCTGTTTCCCATCCAGTTTATGTAAAATGGACTGAAACCAAAAGTATTTATAGCAATTGGTGGTATTATCAAACAACCTGCTCAAATAACCAATATTAAGTTCATCCGAAAATGGTAACTGCATATGCTTCCCTCTTATTAAAACAGCCTACAGCTGATTGTACTTATCTGCTTTTCCCTTCGCCTTCTCCACCGGATACTTTGCTTCATTCTGAGTCATCTTGTCATTGATAATCTCATCAGCATCAAGCCCCAGCTTATCCAAAAGATTCTGGCTGTACACCATTACATCTGCCAATTCCTCTTTCACATGCTCCAGGTCATATTCCTCATTGTTCCACTGAAAGCATTCCAATAATTCAGCTGCCTCAATGACAATGGATTTTGCCAGATTGGCCGGTGAATGGAATTGATCCCAGTCACGGTCTTCTGTAAATTTTCTGATTCTGTCTATGGTATCTTGTTTCATTTTTTATTTCTCCAATTCCATGTACTTCGATAAATATTTTCTTAGCTCATCATCACATACATACAAATATGTTCCCTTA
>JAILCP010000083.1 GCA_024680055.1 Lachnospiraceae bacterium
TTAAATGCCTGGTTTATTGTGCCCTTCCTGGATTTTGTAAGACGGGGTGACTTTATCATGGAGCATACTTCGGAGCGGACCATTCAAAGTGTGGGACTGCCGTTTTCCCAGTTAATGGGGCTGTTCATCCGAAGAGGCTCGGATGCAACCAGAGATCATTTCGGCGTACTTAACAACGGGCAGCCTTCCGTAGGCTTTCCGCTGGTTGCAGGGCTTCTGGTATTTGCGGTCCTGTGGATCAAAGGAAAGAAGGTTATGGCGAAATGGGCGGTCCCTGTACTGGCCATCCTTGGGATGTACATGAGCCTTCTGGTATTTCCCTGGGATGCCATTCAAAGCTTTTGCGCAGCAAGACCTTATCTGCACAGCGTAGCAGCTTTTATCGCCAATATTCAGTTTCCCATGCGTCTTCTCATGCCGGCCACCATCCTGCTGACGGTGCTGTTCTGCATGAACGCAGGGGATATGGGGAGCTGTTTTAAAGAGAAAGCAAGGCGCGGATATCTGGTGGTATTTACGGTGCTGGGACTGATCTGCGGCCTGTTCCTTACGGAAGATATCTTGCAATCCAGCCCGTATTTCCGTATATATAATGAAGAGGGCATGAATTACGGATATGTATCCGGAGGGGAATATCTGCCCACCGGCAGTGACCTTGGACGGTTTGTATTCGGAACGGCCATGCCGGGAAGCAGCGATGTTACAATAGCTGCTTATGAGAAGGATGATCTGGAAGTACAGATGCAGGTGGAAAATAAAGGAAGCGATTCCTTTGTGGATGTGCCCATCCTTTGTTATCCCGGCTATGAAGCCGTAAGCTCGCATCATGGGACGCTTGCGCTTACCCAGGGAGACTATGGCCAGATCCGGGTGGAGATCCCCGCCGGTTTTTCCGGGGATGTGAAGGTGGGCTTTCATACCCCCTGGTACTGGATCATGGCAGATCTCGTTACGCTGATCACCATGGTGCTGCTGGCAGGGTACCATTTCAGAAGAAAACCATTGTCCGGGGAGACAGTTTGATCTGCACTGCGCAGAAAGCTCAGGCGGCTTGGGGGCGCCGGAGCAGAAGAAGGATATCAGGTAGAATATGACGAAAACCAACAGGATACGGCGTATGGTGCCGATCATTTTCATAATGACTATGGTGCTGGGGCTTTCCGGCTGCGGGAAGGAAACAGGCGATTTTACCACGGCGGGGATGAACAGCGTGGTTGCCATGAACTACGATGAAGCACTGGAGAGCTTTGACCAGGCACTTTTAAATGAAGAGGATGCCCGTCTTGTACTGCGGGGAAAAGGCCTTGCGTATATGGGGCAGGCGGATTATGAGCAGGCGGCAGCCTCCTTTGAACAGGCACTGGCCGGCAGCGATATGCTTCCGGATGCAGTGGATGTGGATATCAATTATTATCTGGCAACCTGCTACTATCGCCTGGGAGACCGTGCAAAGGCCCTGGCAGTTTATGATGCCATTTTAGCCCGATCCGGCAAGGAAACGGCAGCCTGGTACGAACGAGGCGTAGTGGAGCTGGACGAGGGAAACTACGATCAGGCCATCAGTGATTTTGAAAAGGCCATGGAGCTGGCACCGGCCGATTATGATATGCTGGTGCGGATCTATGAAGCCATGAACGATAACGGGTACGGGGAACAGGGCAAAGTGTACCTTCAGGATGCTCTGGAAAACGGGACCAACAATATGGGCGACTATGACCGGGGACGGATCTCCTATTATCTGGAGGACTATGTCACTGCACGGAATAAGCTGGAAGAAGCCCGCAGCAGCGGCGGTCAGGATGCCTGCTATTATCTTGGAAAAAGCTGGGAAGCACTGGGAGACTATAATTATGCCGCCAGTGTGTACAGCAGTTATCTTACGGAACACGGGCCTGATGCCCGTATCTATAATCAGCTTGCGCTCTGCAAGCTTCAGCTGGGAAGCTATCAGGAAGCTCTGGATGCCATTCGGGAAGGTCTTGCCATTGAAGACAGCGGTATGGAACAGACACTTTGCTACAACCAGATCGTGATCTATGAATATCTGGAGGATTACGATCAGGCTCTTGTACTGTGCCGCAATTATCTTCAGAAATATCCCACCGACACCCAGGCACAGGCAGAATACCTGTTTCTGAATCGTTAGTCTATTCAGCCTTATAAACACAATATCTTTGAATTGTCAAAATATTAACCCACTACATATTGTGTTTTCTTCGTTGACATCCCCAGATAGAGAATGGTACACTGATTACAGTGGCGCGTTACCATAGCGGCTTGTTTTTAAATAAAAATTAAGAATTCAAAGACAGGTATATGGGACAAGATGGGGCGCCTATATCTAGGGAGGGTGTAATGTTTCAGGTAATTAAGAGAGATGGATCAACAGTTGATTTCACACTGACCAAGATCAGCGATGCGATCATGAAGGCCTTTGTTGCAACAGAGGTGCAGTATACCAATGATGTGGTAGACCTGCTGGCTCTGCGTGTAACCTCCGATTTCCAGGAGAAGGCAAAGGAAGGCAACATTCATGTAGAGGACATCCAGGACAGTGTAGAGAAAGTTTTAGAGCAGGCCGGTTATACCGAGGCTGCCAAGGCTTATATCCTGTATCGTAAGCAGAGAGAAAAGCTGCGCGAGATGAAGTCAACCGTTCTTGACTATAAGAAGCTGGTGGATTCCTATGTAAAAGTAGAAGACTGGCGAGTAAAGGAGAATTCTACCGTTACCTATTCCGTAGGTGGTCTGATCCTTTCCAATTCCGGTGCTATTACAGCGAATTACTGGTTATCCGAGATCTACGATCAGGAGATCGCAGATGCACATCGTAATGCGGATATCCATATCCATGATCTGTCCATGCTCACCGGTTATTGTGCAGGATGGTCCCTGAAGCAGCTGATCAAGGAAGGACTTGGCGGTATCCCCGGCAAGATCACCTCTTCTCCTGCAAAGCACTTATCCGTACTTTGCAATCAGATGGTGAATTTCCTTGGTATCATGCAGAATGAATGGGCAGGAGCTCAGGCATTTTCATCCTTTGATACCTATCTCGCACCATTTGTTAAGGCAGACAACTTAACCTATTATGAAGTAAAGAAATGTATTGAATCCTTTGTATACGGTGTGAATACACCAAGCCGTTGGGGAACACAGGCACCATTTTCCAATATTACACTGGATTGGACCGTTCCTTCCGACCTTGCAGAATTACCGGCCATTGTAGGCGGTAAGGAGATGGATTTTAAATACAAAGACTGTAAGAAGGAAATGGATATGGTCAATAAGGCATTCCTTGAGACAATGATCGATGGCGATGCCAACGGACGTGGATTCCAGTATCCGATTCCAACCTATTCCATTACCGGAGATTTTGATTGGTCTGATACAGAAAATAACCGTTTGTTATTTGAAATGACATCCAAATACGGAACACCGTATTTTTCAAACTATATTAATTCCGATATGGAACCAAGTGACGTGCGTTCCATGTGCTGTCGTCTGAGACTTGATTTGAGAGAATTAAGAAAGAAATCCGGCGGATTTTTTGGTTCCGGTGAAAGCACAGGTTCTGTGGGAGTGGTAACCATCAATCTTCCAAGAATCGCTTATCTTGCTGAGAACGAGAAAGAATTTTACAGCAGACTTGACTATTTAATGGATTTATCTGCCCGTTCCTTAAGAATCAAACGTGGAGTTATTTCCAAGCTTCTTGACGAAGGATTGTATCCATACACCAAACGTTATCTTGGAAGCTTTGACAATCATTTCTCCACGGTAGGATTGATCGGTATGAACGAAGTGGGATTGAATGCCAAGTGGTTAAGAGAAGATTTGACCCATGAGAAGACTCAAATATTTGCCAAAGAAGTTTTGAATCATATGAGAGAACGTTTGTCAGATTATCAGGAGCTTTACGGAGATTTGTATAACCTTGAAGCAACACCGGCAGAGTCCACCACATATCGTCTTGCGAAACATGATAAGAAACGTTGGCCGGACATTATTACTGCAGGTAACGAGGGAGATACCCCTTATTACACCAACAGTTCACATCTTCCGGTGGATTATACCGATGATTTATTTGATGCATTGGATATTCAGGATGATTTACAGACCTTATATACTTCAGGAACTGTATTTCATGCCTTCCTTGGAGAGAAACTTCCGGATTGGAAAGCGGCAGCAGGATTGGTTCGTAAGATTGCAGAGAATTATAAGCTTCCTTACTACACCTTATCACCAACCTATTCCATCTGTAAGGAACATGGCTATTTGGCAGGAGAGCACTTTAAGTGTCCACACTGCGGAGCCAATGCAGAAGTATACAGCCGTATTACCGGATACTATCGTCCTGTTCAGAACTGGAACGATGGTAAGGCACAAGAGTATAAGAATCGTAAATTATACGATACCATTGATTTTAAGAATCGTAAGATTACACCAAAGAAAGTTACCATCACAAAGGATGATGTAAAGGTGGAAGAGGGAGATTCTGTTAAATATCTTTTCACTACACCGACTTGTCCTAATTGTGCACTGGCAAAAGAAGCTTTACAAAATCAGGATTATATTTTAATCGATGCGACAGAGAATGTAGAACTGGCCCAAAAATATAAAGTAATGCAGGCTCCGACTTTAATTGAAGTGAAAGACGGAGAGGTAGAACGATATACCGGTGCATCACCGATTATGAAATATGCCAAAGAGAAAGAAATGGTAACACAATAGAACAACAACTATAAGGCTACGCAGTTTGCGTAGCCTTTTTTGTGCGGGCGTCAAAGTTCACCAATTTATAACAAAAACAGTGTAGAAGGAAGGCCGTAACCACTTTACGTTGGTGTGGTATTAATGTTATAATGATAACAATCTACGATTTTTACTGAGAAAATAATATAAAGGAGTGGGGAAAACCCCTGATGAAATTATGATTAATAAATTAACAGAAAAGATTAAGAAAACAGGAGCACCGATTGTGGTAGGATTGGATCCTATGCTTTCCTATGTACCGGAACAGGTGAAGAAGGAAGCGTTTTCCAAATGCGGAGAAACATTAGAGGGTGCGGCAGAAGCAATTTGGCAATTTAATAAGGCCATTGTGGATGCAACCTATGATTTGATTCCGGCAGTGAAACCTCAGATTGCCATGTATGAGCAATTTGGAGTTCCGGGTCTGGTAGCGTATAAAAAGACAGTGGATTATTGTCATGAAAAGGATTTGGTGGTAATTGCCGATGTGAAGCGTGGCGATATAGGATCTACTTCTGCTGCTTATGCAGACGCTCATCTTGGTAAAGTTCTTGTAGGGGAGAAGCAGCTTGCAGGATTTGATGCAGATTTTGCAACGGTGAACCCTTATCTTGGAAGTGATGGAATTCAGCCATTTTTGAATGTATGTAAGCAGGAAAAGAAGGGAATCTTTATTCTTGTGAAAACATCCAATCCATCCAGCGGAGAGTTCCAGGATCGATTGATTGATGGGAAACCATTGTATGAGCATGTGGCAGAAAAGGTAGCCCAGTGGGGAGAAGAAGTGATGGGTGATTCCTATAGCTATGTTGGCGCTGTGGTTGGAGCAACTTATCCGGAAATGGGAAAAGCTCTTCGAAAAGTAATGCCAAAGAGCTACATTTTGGTTCCGGGTTACGGTGCCCAAGGTGGAAAAGGCGTAGATTTGGTGCCGTTCTTTAATGAGGACGGATTAGGTGCTATTGTAAATTCTTCTCGTGGTATTATTGCAGCATACAAGAAGGAAGAGTATGCAACTTATGGTGCACAGAACTTTGCAGATGCATCAAGGGCTGCAGTTGAGGCAATGATTCAGGATATTTCTACTGCTTTAAGAAAATAACAAAGGTTTTGCCAGAAGGCATAACAAGGTAGGTGAATTTATGAGATTTTTATTGGTTGATGACGAAGCAATGGCTTTGGCGCATATGGAAGTGTTATTACAGAAAATTGTTCCGGGTTGCGATGTTCTCAAGACAGATGATTATCGCGTAGCCCTGCAAATTGTTGAAAATGAATCGGTGGATGTAGCTTTTTTGGATATTCTTATGCCGGAAATTAACGGTATTGACTTGGCGAAGATGATTGTGAAAAAGAAGCCTCGTTTGAATATTGTATTTGTTACTGCAGATAACAATTACACAATGGAGGCCTTTGAATTGTATGCCAGCGGTTATATTATGAAACCAATATCTCCGGCCAGTATACGAAATGCATTAAAGCATTTACGTTATCGAATTGATCGAAGTCACAATCCGAAACTTCGGGTAGTTTGCTTTGGACAGTTTGATGTTTTTCTCAATGGCCGTCCGGTTAAATTTTCCCGAAACAGGGAAAAAGAGGTGCTAGCCTATCTGGTGGATAAGAAAGGATCTAGCTGTACAATTGAACAGATGTGTGAATGTTTCTTTAATGAGGATTTAAATAATGAAGGTAAGAAACATTTACTGAGAAACGTGATTTCTGACCTAAGAAAAGATTTAAGAGAAATTGGAATGGAAGATTTACTGGTGGGGGGAAGAAACTCCTACGGTATTGATTTGTCCATGATAGAATGTGACTATATTGACTATATGAAGAATCCAAACGGGAATGTTGCTTTTTGGGGAAAATATATGTCTCAATATCCGTGGGCAGAAGAAACAGAGAAAATGCTTTTGGAGCATGAAAAATAATGACATTAAGCAAGTTGGCTTGTAGCTTACACAGAAATGGGGGATGTAGAAACGACATCCCCCATTTCTGTGGATAAAACCCGGGGAATGTGGTACAATATTTCAAACTGTGGAAAAAGATAAGGAGAAATCATATGCCGAATAAGTTTCAGGAAAAGGGAAAGATTTTATCACAGGAGAAGTTGGCAGAGGGAATCTATAGTATCTGGTTTCAGACAGAGAACATAGCAAGCCATGCCAAAGCGGGACAGTTCATTGCAATATACAGCAACGATAACAGTAGAATGCTGCCTCGTCCCATCAGTATCTGTGAGATTGATAAGGAAAAGGAAAGAATCAGAGTTGTGTACCGTGTGGTAGGTGCAGGGACAGAGGAATTTTCCAAAGCTGAAGCCGGTGATGAGTTTCAAATTATGGGACCTTTAGGAAACGGCTATCCATCTTTCGAAAAAGATATTATGGTGATTGGTGGAGGAATCGGATTACCACCAATGCTTGGACTTGCAGAAAGTGTAAAGGGAAATGTAACGGCGGTTTTGGGATATAGAGACAACCGGGAATTTTTGAGGGAAGATTTTGAAAAGGTTGCAAAGGTCTATGTTGCAACAGAGGATGGAAGTGATGGTACCAGGGGAAATGTCCTGGATGCCATTGGTGAAAATAAATTAAAAGCAGATATAATATGTGCGTGTGGCCCTACACCTATGCTGAGAGCAATTAAAGAATATGCGTTGAAAAATCACATTGAATGTTATGTGTCCTTGGAAGAACGTATGGGATGCGGCATTGGTGCATGTCTTGCCTGCGTATGCAAATCCAAGGATGTGGATGAGCATTCTCATGTGCATAACAAGAGGGTATGTAAAGAAGGCCCGGTATTTCGTGTAGAGGAGGTAGAATTTTAGATGAATACGAAAGTATCAATTGCAGGAGTGGAATTGAAAAATCCTGTTATGGTTGCCTCCGGTACCTTTGGTTCCGGCATGGAATATTCTGAGTTTGTGGATTTAAATCGTCTTGGAGCAGTGGTGACAAAGGGTGTTGCCAATGTAGCATGGCCGGGAAATCCGGTTCCAAGAATTGCAGAAACCCCAAGCGGAATGATGAATGCCATTGGACTTCAAAATCCGGGTATTGATGTATTTATGGAAAGGGACTTACCGTTCCTTGAGGATTTTGACACAAAAATTGTGGTCAATGTTGTGGGAAAAAGTGAGGCGGAGTATTGCGAAGCTGTGGAAAAGCTTGGAGAGAGCAATGCGGATTTATTGGAAATCAATATTTCCTGCCCAAATGTAAAAGAGGGCGGAATTGCTTTTGGTCAGGATCCAAAGGCAGTGGAACATATTACTTCTGAAATTAAAAAGGTTGCAAAGCAACCGGTGATTATGAAATTAAGTCCTAACGTTACAGATATTACGGTGATGGCCAAGGCTGCAGAGGCAGGAGGGGCGGATGGATTGTCCTTAATCAATACCATTACAGGAATGAAAATTGACATTCACCGAAGAACTTTTGCCATTGCAAATAAAACCGGAGGACTGTCTGGTCCTGCCATTCACCCGGTTGCGGTACGTATGGTGTACCAGGTGGCAAATGCGGTGAAACTTCCTATCATCGGAATGGGAGGAATTGCCTGCGCTGAGGATGCCATTGAAATGATGCTTGCAGGAGCCACGGCAGTCAGTGTGGGAACGGCCAATTTTGCCAACCCTAAGGTGACAATGGAAATTGTTGAAGGAATCGAACAATATATGAAGCGTTATGGGATTGAAGATATTACGGAACTTATTGGTATGGTGCGATAGTAGAATTGGATGGAGATTGGCTTATGGAATTAGAACAGTTAAGAGATGAACTTGATGAAGTGGATAAAAAGCTGTTGGAGCTTTTTATTAAACGAATGAACCTTTCAGAAGAGGTTGCAAAAGTAAAAAAGGAAAAGAATATTCCTATTTTTAACGGCGCAAGAGAGCAGGAAATTTTACAGACAAGAACAGAGATGGCCGGAGAGTGGAAGAATTATGCAAGAAGCCTTTTTACGGAATTGATGGCCCTTTCCAAACAGCGTCAATGGGATATTTTAAACGGTGACGATAAGAAGTACGGATTGATCGGAAGAGTTTTAGGACACAGTTTTTCCAAGGTGCTTCATGAAGAACTTGGTTGCAATAACTATCAGTTAATAGAACTGGAACCGGAGGAGCTGGAAAACTTTTTAAGGGATACGGATTTATCCGGAATGAATGTTACCATTCCATATAAGATGGAGGCCAAGAAATATTGTGATGTGTTGTCGGAAGAGGCCATGGCCATTGGCAGTGTAAATACTTTGGTGAAGCACTGGGAGGACAAGGAGGCCTGGTATGGCTATAACACCGATGTGCATGGATTTTTATATACGGTGGAACTGGCCGGAATGGAACTGTCCGGAGCAAAGGTTTTGGTGCTGGGAAGCGGCGGTGCCTCTAAGGCAGTATCCTATGGCTGTAAGAAACTGGGAGCAGGTGAAGTGATTATTATCTCAAGAAAGGGGGAGAATAATTACGATAATCTGGAAAAGCATTACGATGCAGATGTGATTATCAATGCCACCCCGGTTGGAATGGAACCTAACATTGAGGAGCAGCCGGTGGATTTGGAGCCGTTTACAAAGTTAAGCGGTGTCATTGATTTGATTTATAATCCGCGAAGAACCAAACTTTTACAACAAGCAGAGGCACTTCATATCAATTGTATTGATGGACTGGCTATGCTGGTATCTCAGGCCGTTCATGCACAGGAGCTGTTTAAGAACAGAGAGTTTCCAATGGGAATTACAAGACGTACTCAGGCCAGCCTGACAAGAAAACTTGGAAATCTGATTTTAATCGGAATGCCGGGCTGTGGAAAGAGCAGTATTGCCAAAGCCATTGGTGAATTATCCGGAAGAGAAGTGATTGATACAGATACTTATATCGAAGAAAAAGAGGGCATGTCCATCCCTGAAATTTTTAAAAAGGGTGGAGAGGCTCTGTTCCGTGAGCTGGAAACCAAGGCTTTAAAAGAGCTGGTACATAAAAAAGGAATTATTATTTCCACCGGAGGCGGTGTGGTGCTTTCGGAAGAAAATATTACATATTTGAAATACAACGGTTACATCTATCACATTGAGCGGGATCTGGACAAACTTTCCAGGGAAGGAAGACCGTTGTCTGAAGGGGCAGATTTAAAAGAGCTTTATCAGAGACGACTTTCTTTTTATGCCCAATGCAGAGATTCTGTATTTGAAAATAACGGAAGTATTGAAGACATTGCAAGAAGAATCTGGGAAGATTTTTGTGAGCATCTTAGATAAAACAAAACGGGGAGAGGTGTGCTTTGAATGAAGGATGAACAATGGAACGCCATCGTCAACAGGGACAAATCCTACGATGGTGTATTCTACTGGGGATGCAAGAAAACTAAAATTGTATGCAGACCCTCTTGTACAACAAAAATTGCAGATAGAGATAACGTAGAGGTGTTTGATGACCTGGATAGTGCCATTGCGGCAGGATATCGTTGCTGTTATCGTTGTCGACCGGAAAAAGAGGACTGGCAGGGGACGACGGCAGAATTGGCCAAGAATGTAAAATGGGTAATCGAACAGCAATATGCGGAAAAGTTTTCTTTGGAACGATTGGAAGACACCCTGCATGTCAATGCGGATTATTTAGCCAGAGTTTTTCGCAAGGAGATGGGAATTACACCCCTTCACTATCACAATTATGTCAGATGTGAAAAGGCAAAGGAATTGTTAAGAAGCTCCGATCAAAGTGTTTCTATGATCAGTTACGATGTGGGGTATGCCACACCTTCTCATTTTGCCAAGGTATTTAAGTCCATCAATGGACAAACACCCCTTGAGTATCGAAAGATGAGAAGGATTGAACAATGAAGTATTTTATGATAGGATAAGAACGATATTGGATTCCTTCGCCTATTATAAATAAGTAAGGAATCTCAAATAGGAGGTTAATTTAAAAATGGAACAGTATAAACAGGAGTTTATTGAATTTATGGTGGATTGCGGAGTTCTTAGGTTCGGAGATTTTGTAACCAAGAGCGGAAGAAAGACACCATTTTTTATTAACACCGGTTTTTATAGAACGGGATCACAGATGGCGAAGCTTGGCGAGTACTATGCCAAAGCAATTTATGAAAAATACGGAACAGATTTTGACGTATTATTCGGACCAGCCTACAAAGGAATCCCACTTACTGTAGCAACAACCATGGAGATTCACAAATTATATGAAGCGGATATCCGTTATTGCTCCAATCGTAAAGAGGTAAAAGATCACGGGGACAAGGGAATTTTACTTGGCTCACCAATCGAGGAAAAGGACCGTGTGGTCATTATTGAAGATGTTACCACAGCCGGAACATCCATAAAAGAAACCGTTCCGATTATTAAGGCACAGGGAAATGTGGAAATTAAAGGACTTGTGGTTTCTGTGGATCGTATGGAACGTGGTCAGGGAACCAAGAGTGCATTGACAGAAATCAAAGAAAATTATGGATTTGAAACCACTGCCATTGTAACCATGGAAGAAGTGGTGGAACATTTATATAACCGTCCGTACAAGGGCGAAATTATTATTGACGATGTAATAAAGGCATCCATTGACAACTATTATGAGCAGTATGGAGTGAACTAAGGAGGAACTTATGAACGAAAAGATTTATAAGACTATGACAGGTTCCGGTGTTGCAGCCATTGTGGTGGGAATCATCGTATCAGCAATCGGAGTTACCTGTGGTATTATTTCCATTGTTTTTGGAAGTCGCTTGCTAAAGAGAAGAGAGCATATCACATTTTAATTATGGAAGGACATATACATGAAACAGTCTAATGGAGTGAAATTTCTTGTTAGGGTTTGTTTTATGGCTTATCTGATTATACTTTTGTATTTGCTTTTGGTGGCAGAGAGAAGTACAAGCGCAGGAGGAATGAATACCGTTCTTTTTGCGGAAATCACCAGGTATCTATTCCATATTGACACCATTGGTGTAAAACAGGTGATTATCAATCTTGGCGGCAATGTGGTGGGATTTATTCCTTTTGGCTATTTGTTGCCTCGGTGGAATAATCGTTTTGATCGATTTTATATGACGTGTGGATGCTGCTTTTCCTTTAGTCTTACCGTTGAAGTGATTCAGCTTGTAACAAGAGTGGGATGCTTTGACGTGGACGACGTATTTTTAAATACGTTAGGTGGAATTCTGGGATACATTCTGTATGCATGTCATAGAAGTGTAAGGAGTAGACAAAGTGGTACTAAGAAGAAAATCAAGAAATAAATCAAAGGCAAAGTTCTCGGGACGAAAGCAGTCAAAAAGGGCAATCGCCGGACTTGTTCTGGTTGCTCTGGCACTGATCAGTCTCTTAGTATCTATCAATCTGGCATTTATTCAGGAGGGGAAAGCAGGAACCTTGATTGGAAGCTTGGGCCTGGCCTCCCTTATTTTTGCCGTTGTGGGATTGGTTATGGAGATACTTTCCTTAAAAGAAGAAGATGTATACAAATTGATACCAATTGTGGGAACCGTTCTTGGAGCATTGACAGGAGCCTCCTGGTTGGCAATTTATATAGTTGGAATTGTAATTTAGTATAATGTTAGGAGAATGAGATGAGTTACAAGGAATTATTAAGGGACGAGAATGAAGGGGTAGCAGAAAGAAATCAACTTGTTACCCAGCGGTTAAAAGAAATACTGACAGAAAATGCAGTAGAAGAAAAGTTTAAAGGATTTTTTGTGGCAGCAGCCAAAAAGTTGCTGTGCTTAGAAGAGCTATATAACAAAAAACAAGAAGGAATTTTGGATACCTTATCCGAAGAAGAATTAAAGGCTATGAATCAGAGCTTTTTTGAAGAGTTCTATCAGGAGAATTACGCCACTTCTTACGGTAATCCAACTTATGCAAAAGAAAAAATGGGTGATATGGGAGTGATTCTTTGTCACCTCTATTATAAAATTTCCGGTCTCACCTGCAGCGCACTCATGGGTAAACTGCAGATTCTGACCATTTATGAAGAATTACTGGTACAGATTTACAATCGTTTTGAAGACAAAGATATTGAGGAGAAAGAGTTAAAAGAAATCGTATCCTCTTTTTATCATGATTATGTGGAGATATTCCAGGAGATTGCCGTTCGTGAAATGGTGAATCCAAACTGGGATTATTATACAGAACTGATCAAACATGCAGATTTAAGTGATGTAAAATACTTGTATCACGCAGGTCTTCATGTAACAGATAATGAAATTGAAACAGCGAAATTCATCAACAGTTTGCCGGAAGAAGATGTAAGAGCCATGGCTTTTACCTTTACGGAAGGTTTTCGTATCGGATATGAGAAATTAAATGTTAGTCTGAAAACCAAAAAGAGTATTGAAATCCGCTATTACTTAGGTTTTGAGCGTATGATGCGCTATGCAATGGAAAACTTTGAAAAAATGGGATTAAAAACCACCATTCATGCAGCTGTAGTGTCAAGTACCGAGGCGAACCGTCAGTACAATTACGATCACAAAGACGATATGGCCCTTTACCTGGATAAGGCCTATGTGGAACGTTTCCTTGAGACAAGAAAGGTTGCGTTTAATAAGGAAAAGGAATATGCCAACGGTTTTGTGGGACCTGCAGTATTGCTTACTTTTGGCGAAAAGGAATTCATTCCGACGGCCAACGAAGATTCCCTGCAGCTATCTGAAAAGCAAGGAAAATTGAAAGTGGAATTAAGCGGACAGGCCCAGGAGATCACCACACAATTTATTTTACCGCAAGAGAGAAGTTTTACCATTATTGCATATCCGATTCCGGAAATCGGAGATAAATTCAAAGAGATTTTTGCTGAGACAGTCAAGGTAAATACCCTGGATTATCACACTTATGAAAACATCCAGCAAAAGATGATTGATGTTTTGGATCAGGCGGATGTGGTGAAAATCAAAGGAAAGGGTGCCAACAGAACGGACTTGACCATCAATGTATGTGAACTTAAAAATCCGGAAAAGGAAAGTGCCTTTGAAAACTGTGTGGCAGATGTTAATATTCCGGTAGGTGAAGTGTTTACTTCCCCTGTGTTAAAAGGTACCAATGGTGTACTTCATGTTACCAAGGTATTTTTACAGGGATTAATCTACAAAGATTTGGAAATTGAATTAACAGACGGAATGATTACTTCTTATAATTGTTCCAATTTTGATAAAGAAGAAGACAATAAGAAGTATCTGATGGACAATTTGTTGTACCATCATGATACACTTCCAATTGGAGAATTCGCCATTGGAACCAATACGGTGGCATATAAAATGGGTATTGAATACGATATTCAGGCGCAGCTTCCGATTTTGATCGCAGAAAAGACAGGTCCTCATTTTGCAATGGGTGACACCTGCTACTCCAGATCTGAGGATGTGGCAGTGTTTAATCCGGACGGAAAGGAAATTATTGCAAGGGATAATGAAAAATCCATTTTGCGTAAAGAAGATCCTTCCAAGGCATATTATAATTGCCACACAGACATTACCATTCCGTACAATGAACTGGATACCATTATTGCAGTGAGAAAAGACGGATCCAGTGTGGATTTGATTCGTGACGGACGTTTTGTATTGGAAGGAACAGAGGAGTTAAATATTCCTTTGGATTCCATGAAATAAAAGTAAGTTAAGGGAATAGTAGAAAGGAGTAACAATGGCATTAGTTGGTATTGTTATGGGCAGCGATTCAGATTTGCCTATCATGAGTAAAGCAGCAGATATTTTGGATGAATTAGGAGTTTCCTATGAAATGACCATCATTTCAGCACACCGCGAACCGGATGTGTTTTTCCAGTATGCAAAAACTGCAGAAGAAAAAGGTTTTAAAGTAATTATTGCAGGTGCAGGTATGGCAGCACATTTACCTGGTATGTGTGCAGCAATTTTCCCAATGCCGGTCATCGGTATACCAATGCACACCACATCACTGGGAGGAAGAGATTCCCTTTATTCCATCGTACAGATGCCATCCGGAATTCCGGTTGCAACCGTTGCGATTAACGGAGGTGCAAATGCAGGTTTACTTGCTGCAAAGATTCTTGCAACTTCAGATGCACAGTTACTTCAACGTTTAAAGGATTATTCTGCAAACTTAAAATCCCAGGTGGAAGCAAAGGATGCAAAATTAAAAGAAATCGGTCGTAAGGCCTACATGGAAAAATAAGACGGAGGAAACAAAATGGATTACAAAAAGGCAGGCGTAGATATTGAAGCCGGTTATAAATCAGTGGAATTAATGAAAGAGCACGTAAAGAAAACCATGAGACCGGAGGTCCTTGGTGGACTTGGAGGTTTCTCCGGAGCTTTTTCCATGAAAAACTTTATGAAGATGGAAGATCCGGTATTGTTATCCGGAACCGATGGATGTGGAACCAAGGTAAAATTAGCATTCCTTATGGACAAACATGACACCATCGGAATTGACGCAGTTGCAATGTGCGTCAATGATGTGGCATGCGCAGGAGGAGAAAGCTTATTCTTCTTAGATTACATTGCATGCGGAAAGAATTATCCGGAAAAAATTGCCACCATCGTAAGCGGTGTGGCAGAGGGATGTCGTCAGGCAGGAGCTGCTTTAATTGGTGGTGAAACAGCGGAGCATCCGGGACTTATGCCGGAAGATGAATACGATTTGGCAGGCTTTTCTGTGGGAATCTGCGATCGTAAAGATTTGATTACAGGAGAACACATTCAGGCAGGAGATACTTTAATCGGTATTGCTTCCTCAGGTGTTCATTCCAACGGATTTTCCCTTGTGAGAAGCGTATTCGATATGACAAAGGAAAGTCTTGATAAATATTATGAGGAGCTTGGTTGCACTTTGGGAGAAGCCCTGATTGCACCAACCAAGATTTATGTAAAAACATTACAGGAAATCAAAAATGCCGGCGTAACCTTAAAAGGCTGCAGCCATATTACCGGAGGAGGCTTCTACGAAAACATTCCAAGAATGCTTCCTGAAGGTGTAAGAGCAAAAGTGGAAAAGGACAGCTATCCGGTACTTCCAATTTTTAAGCTGATGGCAAAGGTTGGAAACATTGATGAGCATATGATGTACAATACTTTCAACATGGGACTTGGTATGGTGCTTGCAGTAGATCCAAAAGATGTGGATACCGTACTTGAAGCAGTGAAAAAAGCCGGTGAAGATGCCTACGTGGTGGGTAGTGTTGTTGCCGGAGAGAAGGGCGTTGACTTATGTTAAATGTTGCGGTATTGGTGTCCGGAGGTGGAACCAATCTTCAGGCCATAATTGATGCCAACATCCCAAATGTGGATATCAAACTGGTAATCAGCAATAACAAGAAGGCCTATGCTTTAGAAAGGGCAAAAAATGCCGGAATCAAAGCACTTTGTTTGAGTCCGAAAGATTATGAAGACAGAGAACTGTTCCATGAGGATTTGATAAAAACATTGCAGGAACATGAAATTCAGCTGGTGGTTTTGGCAGGTTTCCTTGTAAATATTTCACCGAAAATGGTGCAGGCATTTCCACGAAAGATTATAAACATTCATCCGTCCCTGATTCCGTCTTTTTGCGGAAAGGGATACTATGGACTTCACGTGCATGAAGCCGCTCTTGAAAGAGGGGTAAAAGTAACCGGAGCCACAGTACATTATGTGGATGAAGGTACCGATACCGGCCCAATCATTTTACAAAAGCCGGTTATGGTGGAAAAAGGAGACACTCCGGAAATTTTACAAAAGCGTGTTATGGAACAGGCGGAATGGGTAATTTTACCTAAGGCCATTGAGATGATTGCAAACGGAGGATTAGAATGAAAGTATTGGTAATCGGTAGCGGCGGCCGTGAGCATGCCATTGTTACCAGTGTAAAAAAATCTCCAAAGGTGACAAAGGTATACTGTGCACCTGGAAATGCCGGAATCGGACAGTTGGCAGAACTGGTTCCCATTAAGGCAATGGAGTTTGATAAATTGGCAGATTTTGCAAAGGACCATGATGTTGACCTTACCATTGTGGGTATGGATGACCCGTTGGTGGGAGGTATTGTGGATGTATTTGAATCCAAAGGATTAAGAGTATTTGGTCCAAGAAAAAATGCAGCCATTTTGGAAGGAAGCAAAGCTTTCTCCAAAGATTTAATGAAAAAATACGGTATTCCGACTGCAGGATATGAAAATTTTGACAATCCAAAGAAGGCAGAGGAATATTTGAGACAGGCAAAAATGCCGGTGGTTTTAAAGGCAGACGGTCTGGCCCTTGGAAAGGGTGTTTTGATTTGCAATACCCTGGAAGAAGCCTTGGATGGATTAAAGGAAATTATGCTGGATCGTAAATTCGGTGATTCCGGTAATACCATGGTTATCGAAGAGTTTATGACAGGAAGAGAAGTTTCCGTTTTGACTTATTGCGATGGTAAAACCATTAAACCAATGACATCCGCCCAGGATCATAAGAGAGCCAAGGACAACGATGAGGGGTTGAATACCGGAGGTATGGGAACCTTTTCGCCAAGTCCTTTTTACACCAAAGAGGTGGAAGAGTTTTGTGAGAATCACATTTTCCAGGCAACGGTGGACGCTATGGCAAAAGAAGGCAGAGAGTTTAAGGGAATTATTTTCTTTGGCTTAATGCTTACAGAAGAGGGACCAAAGGTGTTGGAATACAACGCAAGATTTGGTGATCCGGAAGCCCAGGTGGTACTTCCAAGAATGGAAAATGACATCATCGATGTGATGGAAGCTTGTATTGACGGAACTTTAGATCAAATTGATTTGAAGTTTGAAGACAATGCGGCAGTATGTGTGGTTTTAGCATCGGACGGATATCCGGTGGCCTATGAAAAAGGTTTTGAAATCAGCGGATTGGATGCATTTTCCGGAAAGGATGACTACTATTGCTTCCATGCGGGTACTGCGTTAAAGGATGGCAAGTTTGTCACCAACGGTGGTCGTGTTCTTGGTATTACAGCAAAAGGAACCGACTTAAAAGAAGCAAGACAAAAGGCTTATGAAGCCACCAAATGGGTAGACTTTGAAGGAAAATACATGAGAAATGATATTGGCAACGCCATTTTATAGAAAAGAGGAGCCTTGTACCGAAAAACGGTACAAAGGCTCTTTTTTGTACGCCTTTTGACGGTGAAAAAATAATGAACTGCTTTATAGGGAAAATGGAATAGGGTATAATGAGAGGATGAAAACACCGATTCGGTGAAGAGGTAAGGAGATTTTTATGGCTAAAAAATTGAAAAAAGCAGGAATGATTTTTTCGATTATTACCTTTATTGTCGTAGTAATTGCAGCAATGGGGTGGCATAGCGGAGAACCGGAAGATGTGATGCTCACCTATATGACAAAAAGCAGCGAGGGAAATTTTGTCAACGTTGAGACGGGAAAACCCTTTACAGAAAAAAGTGTAAGTATTAAGGGGAGATCTACACTTACCATAGAGAAGGAAATGAAGGAAGAGATTTGGCCCGGAGCGTCCCTGATTATTTACGATCCCGGGTTGCATATCACTGTTTTTGCAGATGGACAGAAGTTTTTTGAGTCCGGGGACAGATCCCATCGAGGATTTGGAAACGAAACGGGTCCTGTTTGGAGAGCTGTTTCATTGGAACATTTGGGAAAATTTCATTGTTTAACCATTAAACTCGAGAACTTAAATGCAGTATCTGTGAAAGTGTTCTCGAAAGAGATTTTGGTGGGAGATCAAAATGACGCAATTTATTATTTGCTGAGTTCCTCTTTTATTACCCATATGCAGTCCTTTATTTATTTGGGACTGACCCTGGTGTTACTGTTTATTACGTTGTATTTGAAAAAAGCCGGCTATCACAAAGAGGCAGAAATTATGGGAGCACTTTGTACCACCACTTTATTAATGGGGTTGTGGGTAATCAATGACAGCAGCTTAGGTCAACTGGTAGTGGATGCACCATCGTTTCGTTATGCCCTGTGTCATATTTGTCTGTTTTTAGTACCGATTTTTTTGGGCAAGTATTTTAAAAATGTAGTGGGTATGAACGACGTGGTGTATTGGGTTTTCCAGTCTGTGTATGAATTGGAACTGTTGATTGCCATTGTATTACATATGTTTAATGTGGTAAGTCTTATGGTAACCATACGCATGGTACTGGTACTTTTTAGCCTGGAGATGATTTATATCGGTTACAAGATCGTGAAAAATTTCAAGGAAAAGGTGACCTTTTTAAGTCTTTGTAACCTTGTGGAACTTATGATTATTATCATTTTGTGCGGTTCCGCATCTTTTATTCTTACCTATGGAGATCGCCGTATGATTTCTGTAATTGAGGGTATAGGATTTTTAGGTTTAATGGTATTGATCAGTATGTCGGAAATCACCTTGATTTTCCGAAAATACAGTGCAGGGCAAAAGAAACGTAATTTTAAGGAAATGTCCAGAATTGACCCGGTTACCGGGGGAAATACCAGAACTGTGGCAGGGGAATGGCTTAGAAATTCAGATGAAAAATCTTTGGAATCCATGTGGATGCTTTACATGAATCTGCGGGATTAT
Source organism: Lachnospiraceae bacterium (assembly GCA_024680055.1). Classification (GTDB taxonomy): domain Bacteria; phylum Bacillota; class Clostridia; order Lachnospirales; family Lachnospiraceae; genus XBB1006. The sequence goes on from JAILCP010000083.1 coordinate 19,269, forward strand.
AAATCCATCAATGCTTTGGTTGGACGAAATAACGGAAATAATATTTTAAAAGGAATATATGAAAACAACTTGAAGCTTTTGGATGAGGATGAAATGCAATGCAACATTGGAGATGCATGTTTTATCTTTTTCCTGAAAGAGCAGCATGGAATTTTTACCATGTGCAGAAATCTGAATAATACGCTGACGGCCTATATGGGCAAATGTTGGGATGGCATTCTTTTGGCGGCAGAATATACTGCAGTAAAAGTAAAAACAGAGGATTCTCTGGATTCTCTTTTGGATAAGGTGCATATTGCCAACAGTTCGCCTTATGCGGATTATGATGAAAGCATTCATTGCACCTATTACAATGACCGGTGTCAGGAGGAAGTGGCAAGACGTTTGAAACTTCGTTCCATGGTGCCAAAAGCCATAATGGACGACGAATTCCAAATGTATTTACAGCCCAAGGTAAATCCTCTCAAAGGGAGTCTTACCGGGGCAGAGGCTCTGGTTCGTTGGAGAAGTTCCGATGGAAATATGATAATGCCCGGGCAGTTTATTCCGGTTATTGAAGAATCCGGTCAGGTGGAAATGGTGGACTGGATCATGTTCCAACAGGTGTGCGGATATCTGGTGCAGCGAAGAAAAGAACAGCGGCCGGACATTATGATTTCTGTAAATTTATCCAAACGTGGAATTTCCAAGAAGAAATTCTTTAAGGATTACGCTCATTTGATTCAGGAAATGAATGTGCCTGCAGAATGTTTGGAATTTGAACTTACAGAGTCAAGAGCCTTTGAAAATATTGGAGATGCAAAGGACTTAATTGAAAAGATTCACTCCATGGGCGCCAAAGTGTCGTTGGATGATTTTGGAAGCGGCTTTTCCAATATTGAGGTAATCGGTGCCCTGCAATTTGACGTAATTAAAATGGATAAATCTATTTTCTCAACAGGTTTTCCACAGAACAAACAGACCTATACGTTGGTAAAAGGTTTGATTCAAATGTTCCACGATATGGACATCAAAGTGGTGTGTGAGGGAATTGAAAGTCAGGAACAGGCAGAAGCTTTAAAAGAACTTGGAGCAGATATGATTCAAGGATACTACTATGCAAAACCCATGTCGGTGGAAGATTTTGCTACATGGGAGAAAAAATCTGAAAAAGAGATTTTGGAAAACGGAAATCTTTGAAGTGGTGGTTAAAATCAATAAAAAACCACAAAAAAAGAAAATTATATCGTAATAGCAAGACAGGTGGGATTAAGAAATCTCACCTGTTTTTTATTGATGAATAAATGTGATGGCTTTGTGTTGAATATGTGAAGAATTACCCTTGACGGTTACGAATAGTTTGTGATATATAACACATGTTAGATATAACTAATGCGTGAAAGGAGAGCATAATTTTGAACACAAAAGTGAAAAAGGGATTTAGCCTTTTGCTGGTGTTTGCCATGATGGTATCCGTATTGTCAGGAGTAAGTATACCGGCAAAGGCAGCAGAGGGGAAGGGACTTGTTTCCCCGGAGATTATAACGGAAACTACCAAAGAGATTCATGTTTCTTTGGAGAGTATTCCTTCTATGGGAAGCCTACGGGTCATTGAACTAAATCCGGAGGAAGCATATGAAGAAGAAAAGCTTTTTACAGGGTATAAATCCTTAGGAGCTGCATTTGTTCAGCATAGTGAAGAAAAAGAGGTGACATTAAATTTAGATGAAGCGCCTACACCAGGGAAAAAATTGTGTGTGGTACTTCGAGATATTGAAGGTTACGGTGTTTACAAGGATTACATTTTGAAGGAAACAATTGTAAAAAGCACAAAGAAAACCAAAGACGAAATATTAAATGAGTGTAAGGTAACCATTCTAAAGGACGGAGAGGAACGAAAGGATGCATTTGCACCGGAAGAACACTCCGTTGATGTTTCAGTAAAGTTGGAAGAATCCATTCCTTCTTGTTACTTAACCATATATGCATATCCGGGAAATGTTACCTTTGACCCGGATACCACAGGAAACATCCGATTAGGATCTGCATATGTGAAGGATGGAGATAAGAAAACGATTAACTTTAACGATAGCTATAAAAACGTGAAACCGGGTTATCGGATTATAGCAAGTTTAAATGTATGTCTGGACACAGAAACTGATTTTTATAGACCATCCAACTCCAAATCCTATGAAGTGGTAGATGAAAACGGAGAAGGTTTTCAGGATTATGACTATCCGGATGCCACCATTGATGAAACGGAATTGGAAGAAGGAATGACTTCTTTACACATTTCTTTGACAGGAGATGCGCGTATTTTTGACGCGGCAAAAGAAGAAAAAACAAATATTTGTTATTCCGTTGGAATGTATCCGGAGGATGAAAACTTTGATTTTGAAGGAGAGAATCAGATCGCATTGGTGACAAGACAGGAAACAACCGAGGCTTTTAGCCACAGGGAAGTGACCTTTGACAAACCTTTGAAAGCAGGTTACAGAGTCAGAGTAGTGGTCTATTGGGAGCAGAATATTGATATATTCCTTCCAAAGGGAAACGATTATGAACAGTGTTTCCATATGCCGGATGATTCAGTACTTGTTAAGGGAAGTTTGAAACCGGTAATTTCCTTGGAGACAGGTATCAAAGACAATGCCACATCCATTAAAGGCATGGTAAAAGGAAAGGTGCCGGAAAACTCCATGATTTTTGTAAAG
>JAILCP010000007.1 GCA_024680055.1 Lachnospiraceae bacterium
GTATCTGCCGGAATTCATGCAGACAAATCACTAATCAGGGAAATGATTGACAATCTGGTACAAAATGCCATTCGTTATAACAAAGAACAGGGAAGTGTTACGGTTCACGTTACAATCGAAAACGGTCATCCGGTGCTTATGGTAAAAGATACCGGAATCGGCATTGCCAAAGATCAGCAGGAGCGCATATTTGAACGCTTTTACCGTGTGGACAAATCAAGATCCAGAGAAACCGGCGGAACCGGTCTTGGGCTTGCCATTGTAAAGCACATTGTAGAGTTCCACGGAGCTACGATAAACATACACAGTATCTTGGGCGAAGGAACCTCCATGGAAGTTCGATTCTAAGTTACAATAAAAAATGTACCCTCTTTACCGGGAAAATGAGCCTGGTAAAGAGGGTATTTTTATGTCAACGAAAGTTAGTTTTTACAAAGGCTTTACATCAGCAGGATTATGGTTTTTACAGATGAAGAATAGAATTACAAATGTAAAACAAAGAAAAGAAAAGGAATTACAGGAGGTTCGAAATGAAAAAGAACATAGTAAAAGCCATGGCGCTTGGAATGGCAGCTATGATGATGGCAGGTAGTCTTGTAGGCTGCGGAGAAAAGAAGGAAGAAAGTGAACAGAAAGAAGAAAGTGCAGAAGGCGCAGAACTTTCAGGAAAGATTGCTCTTTCAGGAAGTACATCCATGGAAAAGTTGTGCGAAGCTATGAGTGAAAGCTTTATGGAAGCAAATCCCGGTGTAACAGTCACCGTTGAATATACAGGTTCCAGTGCAGGTATTGAATCTTTGATTCATGGAGGAACAGATATTGGAAATGCATCCAGAAATCTGGAGGATGGCGAAAAAGAAAGTGGTGCTGTGGAAAACGTTGTTGCTACCGACGGTATTGCAGTAATCACAGATAAGGAAAATAAGGTAAAAGACCTTAGTTCTGAAGATCTTGTAAAGATCTACAAAGGTACTGTTAAGAACTGGAGTGAACTTGGCGGAGAAGATGAAGATATTGTAGTAATCGGTCGAGAAGCCGGTTCCGGTACCAGAGGAGCTTTTGAGGAATTGCTTGAGGTAGAAGATGCCTGCAAATACGCTCAGGAATTAGATTCCACCGGTGCTGTTTTGGCAAAGGTAGCATCAACACCGGGAGCCATCGGATACATTTCTCTTGATGCAGTGGATGATTCCATTCAGAGTGTAGCACTTGATGGAGTAGAAGCCACAGAAGAAAATATTCTCGCAGGAGAATACAAACTCTCAAGACCATTTGTTATGGCTACAAAAGGAGAGATTGAAAAGCAAAATGACCTGGTAAAAGCATGGTTTGACTATATCAACTCAGAAGAAGGACAGAAGGTCATTACAGAAGTGGGATTAATCCTCCCTAAATAAGAAAGGTGAGTTATGAATAGAAAAGCAAGGATGAATGTGGTAGAGCAAACAGCCAAAAGCATAGTAACAATATGCGCAGTGGTTACCATCTTTGCAGTGTGTTCCATTACCGCCTATATGGTTATGAAAGGTACTCCGGCATTGAAAAATGTGGGAGTTTCCTCTCTGTTATTTGGAACAAGCTGGAAACCAACGGCGGCTGAGCCTGCCTACGGAATTTTATATATTATAATAACGTCCATTGTGGGAACAAGTGTAAGCGTACTTGTGGGAGTACCCATTGGACTTTTAAGCGCAGTATTTTTAACTGAGGTGGCGGGTAAAAAAACCTCGGCCTTTATCGGGGCAGCAGTGGAACTTCTGGCGGCAATACCATCGGTTATCTATGGTTTGCTTGGAATGATGCTTTTAAATCCGCTGATGTATAAATGGGAAAAAATCTTTTTTGCAGGATCCAAAACCCATCAGGTCACCGGAGGGTCCAATTTGTTGTCGGCCATCATTGTATTGATGATCATGATTTTGCCTACGGTAATCAATGTGAGTGCCACTTCCATAAAAGCAGTATCAAAAGACCTTCGGGCCGCGTCACTGGCACTTGGTGCAAGTAAGATGCAGACAATTTTCAGAGTGGTGATACCGGCTGCAAAATCGGGAATTATGACCGGTGCGGTACTGGGGGTGGGAAGAGCTCTTGGAGAGGCCATGGCAATAAACATGGTGGCAGGAGGAGCGGTGAATTTGCCGTTGCCGTTTAACTCCGTAAGATTTTTGACCACCCAGCTGGTAAGCGAAATGGGATATGCCCAGGGATTGCATCGACAGGTTCTGTTTACGGTAGGACTTGTACTCTACATTTTTATTATGATTGTCAATCTGGTGCTGCAAAAGATGCGAAGGGAGGCCGGTGCAGATGAGTAAAAAGCGAAAGATAAAAGACTTTTTGGGATATGTGATGATTTATCTGTGCGCAGGATTTTCCGTTTTGCTTCTTGCCGCCATTATTGTATATGTATTTGCAAAAGGGGCAAAAAGTGTCAATCTGTCTTTTCTCACTTCCGTCACATCCGTCCTTAAGGGAACGGTGGGAATTGCAGGAAATATTGTAAATACCATCATGATTGTGGTAATGACCATGCTGATTACCATACCCTTTGGGGTGGGCGCCGCGATTTATTTGAATGAGTATGCAAAGCCGGGAAAACTGGTCCGTTTGATAGAATTTGCCACAGAAACCTTATCCGGTATACCATCCATTATTTTTGGATTATTTGGAATGATGTTTTTTGGGCAGACGCTGGGACTTGGATATTCCGTTCTGACCGGTGCGCTAACCCTGTTTTTGATGGTGCTTCCATTGATTACAAGGAATACCCAGGAAGCATTGAAAACAGTAAGAGAGGATTACCGTCAGGGCGCCCTGGGTCTTGGTGCCGGAAAATGGTATACCATTCGAACCATTTTGATACCATCGGCCATGCCAGGAATAATTACAGGTGTAATTCTGGCGGTGGGACGAATTGTAGGAGAATCTGCGGCATTGCTTTTTACGGCAGGAAGTGCGGCGGTGTTGCCAAAAGGATTAAGTGGATTGTTTTCAAAGTTGTTCCAGTCCGGAGGAACCATGACGGTGGAATTGTACCTTGCGGCAACCAGCGAAGGCGATTTTGATACAGCCTTTGGAATTGCAGTGGTGCTTTTGATACTGGTGCTTTTAATCAATCTTGGAACCAAGATGCTGGCAGCGAAATTTGATGTAACGAGGATAAACAGATGAGTGAAAATATAAAAGTAAAGGTGCAGGATTTGCACCTATATTATGGAGAAAACCACGCGTTAAAAGGTGTGAGTTTAGATATCAGGAAAAATGCTGTGACGGCATTTATTGGCCCATCCGGCTGTGGAAAATCCACCTTTTTGAAAACGTTAAACCGTATGAATGATTTGATTGATAGTGTAAAAATTGAAGGAAAGGTTTTGCTGGACGGAAAAGACATATATGCATCCGGCGTGGATACCACACTGCTTCGAAAAAGAATCGGTATGGTGTTTCAGCAGCCCAACCCTTTTCCAATGAGTATTTACGATAACATTGCCTATGGACCAAGGGTACATGGCATTCGGGATAAAAAGAAGCTGGATCAGATTGTGGAAGAAAGCCTTAAAGCGGCGGCGATTTTTGATGAGGTAAAAGACCGGTTGAAAAAATCCGCTCTTGGATTATCCGGTGGGCAGCAGCAGAGAATTTGTATTGCAAGGGCATTGGCGGTGTCTCCGGAGGTGCTTTTGATGGATGAACCAACCTCTGCCCTGGACCCTATTTCCACATCCAAAATTGAAGACTTGATGGAAGAATTAAAGAAAAAATATACGGTGGTTATAGTAACACACAATATGCAGCAGGCCCTTCGAATTGCAGATGATACAGCATTTTTTTTACTGGGGGAATTAATTGAAAGCGGTGCAACAAAGGATCTTTTTTCCTATCCTCAGGATAAGAGAACAGAAGATTATATCACCGGAAGATTTGGATAAGGAGGTAACATATGAGGTCAAAATTTGATGAACAATTACGAGAGTTAAACAGTGAGATGATCGTTATGAGCATTATGATCGAAAAGGCTATACAAGAGGCAATCGATGCTCTTTTTACCCAAAATGTGGAAAAAGCAAGAGCCATTATGCAGGAGGACGATCAGGTGGATCAGGAGCAGAAGAAAATTGAAAATATCTGTTTTCAATTGCTGATTCAGCAACAGCCGGTGGCCAGAGACCTTCGTACCATAACAGCAGCCATGAAAATGGTGACGGATATGGAGCGAATCGGGGATCAGGCTGCAGACATATCGGAATTAACCATACAGATGGCGGAAAGCCCATATCGTTTAAAAATCGATAACATTAAAAAGATGGCGGTGGAGACCATGACCATGTTAATGCAGGCGGTGGAAGCTTATGTGGAGCAGGATATGTTTAAGGCAAAAGAAGTGATTGACCATGACGATGTGGTGGATGAGCTTTTTGTACAGGTAAAGTCGGAATTAATTGAGGTCATGCAAAAAAACACCGATTACGAAGAGCATGCAGCGGATCTTTTGATGGTAAATAAATATTTAGAGAGAATAGGAGATCATGCAACCAACATTGCAGAGTGGGTGATTTTTTCTATTGACGATCATATGGGAGGTAATAGATGACATACGAAGAGATAAAAACAAATGAAGAAATAAACACGTATATTCGGCAGGCAGATATCGCCTTGTCTGCCCTTGGATTTACAGAGCACAGTTTTGCCCATGTAACACTGGTGGCAGAGAAGGCAGGATATATTTTACAAACTCTGGGATTTTCCGAGAGGGAGGTGGAATTGGCCAAAATAGCAGGCTACATCCACGATATTGGAAATCTGGTAAACCGAATCGAGCATAGTCAGTCGGGCGCTATAATGGCATTTCGGATTTTGGATCACTTAAATTTTCCGCCGGAAGAGATTGGCCTCATTATTTCAGCCATCGGTAATCATGATGAGGGAACCGGAGTTCCGGTCAGTCCCATTGCAGCAGCACTTATTTTAGCGGATAAAAGTGATGTGCGAAGAAATCGGGTGCGAAATCAGGATATTTCAAGTTTTGATATTCATGACAGAGTCAATTACTCCGTGACAAAGTCTGAACTTAAAATCAATGAGGCCCATACACTGATTAAGTTAAAACTAACCATTGATACCAGATATGGGTCTGTGATGGATTATTTTGAGATATTTATGCAACGAATGATTTTATGTCGAAAAGCAGCTGAGAAGCTGGGACTGCAATTTAAATTAATGATTAATGAACAGCAATTGATTTAAAATGGTACTAAAATTGTGCTTTCTATAAAAAAACCACAATATGTTGGCTTCTTATGATATGATGGCTATGTAGACGCTTGTGTCGATTCGGGGAGGAGAAATGAATCTAGTTCACGTCGCATGCGATGTCATGTGTATCATTTTTTTGTTTATCATATTAATCGGCTCTTTGCAGAAATCAGAGCAACGGCAGACATCCACCAAGATGTTTAGTATTCTTGTGTTCTTTGTGCTTATAGGAACTGTGATGGATGCCTTAAGCTTTTATATGTCAGAGTACGGAGGGGTGCACAGTGGTGTGTTAATCACCAATTTGAGTTCTTATCTTTTGGCTACCGTAATCTTATTGTTCTTTTCTTATTATATGATTTCCGTTGTGAGGGAAAATGTTTTGGTTTCCTATTGGGCACTGGCGCAGGTGGTAACCATTGGAATTGCCAATTTTAGTTTGGAAATTGTTGGAACCATCAATGGCCAGTTCATTAAGGTGTATGGAGATAAGGTGGTGCTGGGTCCCTGGGAAATGTATACCAATGTGCTTGGAATACTGGGATTATTGCATCTTTACTTCATATTGTTCCGACATATGAAATACATTGGGTATGGACGTACATTTGCCCTTGGCTCCTATATGTTAATTCCGTCTTTCTATCTGGTGCTGTATGTGTTCTTTGGAATACCGGATTTTACCTATGTGACAATCACCGTTGCCATAGAAATTATCTATAGTGCCATCCAGGCTCAGATCATTATGGAGGGAAATTTAAGGGAGAAGATTCTAAATGAATTATCCTATGTGGACTCTTTGACCGGATTAATGAATCGACGGGCCTTTAATCGGGCTTTGGAAAATAACAGTGACGGAAGGTTAACAGGTGCTGTGTTCTGTGACTTAAATGCGCTAAAACGAATCAACGACCGGTACGGTCATGCTGCCGGGGATGAATATATCAAACGATTTGCAAAAATTCTCTGTGATATTTTCGGAGATGGAGAAGTGTTCCGCATTAGCGGAGATGAGTTTGTGGTATTTTTATATGAAGCAGATGAAAACGAAATGAAAGTACGCATAGGGAAATTGCGTGAAGAAATTGAAGCAAATAATCATATTGCTGCCATCGGATACGAACACGGTGAGGCTACAGCCCTTACGGATCTGGTCAGCGCTGCAGAAATCAAAATGTATCAGGACAAGGACCGTTTTTATGAAAAAACCAGAGTTGCTCGCAGATAATTAGGATTCGGGCATACAGGCAATCAAATCCTCTTTTGGAATGGTGAGAAAATATTCCACCAGTTCTTCGTCCAATTGAGTTCCTGCCACTTCTTTTATAATTTGAATGGCTTCCTCATGTGTTCTTGCATCCTTATAAGATCTGCGCATGGTGATGGCAGAATAGGTGTCTGCAATGGCGATAATCTTAGATGCAAGAGGAATTTCTTCTTCCGGTATTTTGTAGTAGCCATTGCCGTCAACGCGCTCGTGATGGTATAAAATCCAATCCGAAATATCATCAAACGTATTCAAAGATTTTAAAAGATCCACACCTACCTGCGGGTGGGTTTTCATAATTTGCCATTCTTCGGCAGTTAGTTTTTCCGGTTTATTTAAAATGGCTTCCGGAATTCCAAGTTTTCCCACATCATGAATTAAAGCAGCATACTGGAGACTGATGGGATTAATATCCCGAATCATGTAAAAAGGTAGAGAATTATAAAGCAGCATGGTTACATCCTGCACCTGTTTACTGTGTCCGTTAAGGTTGGGATCTCTTGCATCGATAACGCCAATCAAAACCTGGGCAATATCAATACTGCGTTCCTTTGCAGTGCCCAAAAGGTTAAAAATCAACGTCAAAATGATGGCAACAAACACACTTCCCCAGAATAAAACCATGGACATCAAAAATCCGGGTTTGGAAAAGAGGGCAATTATAATATAACCAAACAGGAAAAATACTAATAGAATAAAGGCCGTATATGCCCAGGCCTTATCGCGGCGACGGCCGGAGGATAAAACGTCACTGGTAGACCTTATAAATTTGAAAAAGCGAATGATATTAATAATCATCAAAAAGGCGCCGGCAATAATGGCTGAAAAAATAAATGTTTCCATAATGCAGTTCCTTATTCATAATAATGTTTAGATTATAAAATTACATTAATATTATAATTCAATTTTATTCCATATGGCAATAATTAACACAGTTTCTTCGTATATTTGAGGTATGGTGTAAGA
>JAILCP010000022.1 GCA_024680055.1 Lachnospiraceae bacterium
TGAAGAATACGCAAAAGAACATGCAAGTAGTCCTGCTGTTCTCTGCTGTCGTGCAGAAGAAGGTACGACTTTAACAAGTCATAACCTTGAAGATCCTGCCATTTTTGATGATCTTGTTGATTCAGGATTATTAAACCTTGAAGGTGCTTTAACAATTGGTCAGGTAATCGGTTCTACATTAACAGGAACTTACGATTCTTTAACACCATTAACCAAGGAGAAGGTTGATAAGATTCAGGAAGCTAACGCAGCTTCTGAAGAAGCTCCGGCTCCTGCAGCAGCTCCGGCCGCTGTATCCGGAACTACACTCTCCGCACCTGTAGCAGGTGGAACATTAAAGATTTCTATCGGAGAAGGAAAAGACATTCATGTAACAATGCCACTTGTTAGTGGTGGAAATGCTGCAGCAGGCGTTGTTGCTCCTGTAGCTGGTGCTCCAGCAGCTGCTGGTGAACCAAAATTACTTAGAACATTAACACGTCATCATTACAAAATCACAGAAGTAAAACGTGGACCTGAAACAAAGATTGAAGGAACTACTCTTTACATCCGTGAAGGCATCGAAAAAGAAGCTGTAGATAGCCAGAAACTTGTATATGACTTAAAGATTGATATTATTACACCAGCTGAATATCACACATATTCAGAAACAATCATGGACGTACAGCCAATCGCTGTAAAAGAAAAAGGATCTGAACTTGGTTCAGGTGTAACAAGAGTCCTTGATGGTGTTATCATGATGGTAACCGGTACAGACGCTAACGGCGTACAGATCGGTGAGTTCGGTTCTTCCGAAGGTATCCTTGACGAGAACATTATGTGGGGTCGTCCAGGTGCTCCTGAAAAAGGTGAAATCTTCATCAAGACTCAGGTAACCATCAAAGAAGGAACTAACATGGAACGTCCTGGACCTTTAGCAGCTCACTCTGCTACTGATGTTATTACTCAGGAAATCCGTGAAGCATTAAAGAAACTTGACGATGAGTCCTTAATCGTTGATAAGGAAACATTTGAACAGTATCGTAACCCAGGAAAGAAGAAAGTTGTAATCGTTAAAGAGATCATGGGCCAGGGTGCTATGCATGATAACTTACTTCTTCCACAGGAACCTGTAGGTGTTCTTGGAGCTCGTCCTAACGTAGACCTTGGAAACGTACCTGTTGTTGTATCTCCACTTGAGGTATTAGACGGATGTATCCACGCTCTTACATGTATCGGACCTGCATCTAAAGAAATGTCTCGTCATTACTGGAGAGAGCCACTTGTTCTCGAAGCATTATTTGACAAAGACGTTGACCTTGTAGGTGTTGTATTAGTTGGTTCTCCTCAGATTAACGCTGAGAAGTTCTACGTATCCCGTCGTGTTGGTATGACATGTGAAGCATTGGAAGTTGACGGAGCTTTCGTTACAACTGAAGGATTCGGAAACAACCACATCGACTTTGCTAGCCATATTGAGCAGATTGGTATGCGTGATATCCCGGTTGTTGGTTTATCCTTCTGTGCTAAACAGGGTGCTCTTGTTGTAGGTAACAAGTACATGGTAAGCATGGTTGATAACAACAAGTCTGAAGGCGGTATCGAAAACGAAGTTCTTGCAAACAATACACTTTGCCACGAAGATGCTATTCGTGCTCTTGCAATGTTAAAGACAAGAATGAACGGAACCGAAGTTAAAGCTGCTGAACGTAAATGGAATCCTGCAGTTAAAGATAACAACATGAAGTTAATCTCTAACGTAACAGGAAAACCAGTTGAGCGTGTAGAAAACGAAACATCTCTTCCAATGAGCCAGAAACGTAAGGAGAAATACTCCTAGGTAGAGGTATAGGTGAAAGTTATGTCATTGAATTACGGAGATAAAATCATCTATATGGAAGGCATCATTGTAAAAATTACAGATGGTGCTGTTGGAATGGATTTAAAGGGACGTCTTGGCTACCTTGAAATTCCAATGAGAATGTTAATCACTGACTATCCTCTTAAGATAGGTCAGGAAGTTGGTTTTAACATGAGTTTTATCGAACAGCTCAGTGAAGAACCAAATGAAACATATGTAAATAATCAAATTAATAAACAACGCGCGGCTCAAGAAATAATTGATGCCGGGAAAGGGGTTCGAAATGTCTGATTTTAACATTGAAGGTTTACAGTCCGAAATTTACGTACCTGTAACACCTCCTCCAGTTTGGGCACCGGTAACCAAACCTCTTAACGAGATGAAGATTGCCATTGCTACTGCAGCTGGAGTACATCATAAAAAAGATAAACGTTTTAACCTTGCTGGAGACTTTACTTTCCGTGAGGTAAGAGATGATATGCCATCAAGTGAATTAATGGTATCCCATGGTGGATATGACAACAGTGATGTTAACAAAGATATCAACTGTATGTTCCCAATTGACCGTTTACATGAAATGGCTAAAGATGGAGTTATCGGAAGTGTTTCCGAAATCCACATTGGATTCATGGGTGGTGGTGGAAACCAGGAGAAATTCAAAAATGAAACTGGTCCAGCAATCGCTCAGATCATGAAAGATCATAATGTTGACGCTGTAGTTCTTACCGCTGGCTGAGGCACCTGTCATCGTTCTGCAGTATTAGTGCAGAGAGCTATTGAAGAAGCAGGTATCCCAACTGTTATTATTGCAGCGTTACCACCAGTAGTTAAACAGACTGGTACACCACGTGCAGCTGCTCCATTGGTACCTATGGGTGCTAATGCCGGTGCTCCACATGATGTTGACATGCAGTATCACATCGTACATGATGCATTGAACTTACTTGAAACTCTGGATTCTCCAGGACAGGTAGTTCCACTTCCATACGAGTATACCGCTAAGGTTTAATGTTATTTATTTGCTGTCGCGGCTACTAAGCCGCGGCAGCATTTTTACTATAATGTAGTATTTTGGAGGGATTGTTTATGAAAGTAATGCGACGATTAACCATTCAAAGCTTTCACATTAGTTCCGTTACCATGGGAGATAACTTTGATATTTCACTGGAGACTTCTACTCCGGAAAAACGTTATGCTCTCACTATTCCATCTGACTATCTGCCCTACTTACCAATGGCAGACGTAGTCTCCAGCATTTCCATGCGAATTATTACCCCTGAAAATCACCATGTGCATAATGAGTCCATCATGGATGTTTTTCCTATTTCCACTAAGGTTTTAGGTAAAATCGGTGAAGGTACTTCTCGTACACTCACAGGTGTATATGGCATGATTACAGGTGTTGATGAGGCCGGAACACCGGTTTGCGCATTTGGAAACTCCGATGGAATGCTTGATGAACAGATGATTCTTGATAAGCCTGGAACACCGGGCAAGGATGATCTGATTATTTGTTTTGATGCGGTTCTTAAAACAGGAGAAGGTTTTAAGAGAACCGGACCTAATGCAATACATCAGGCAGTCGACACCTATTGCCAAAACATTCGGGAACTAATGAAAAAATTTCACGGAAAAGATTGTACCGACGAACAGGATTTTGAGGACGTCATTCATCCGGGAAAACCTAAGGTTGCATTGGTAAAACTGGTTTCCGGCCAGGGTTCCATGTACGATACCAGATTTCTTCCGGCAGAACCATCCGGATTTATTGACGGTCATTCTGTCATTGATATTACAGGTGTGCCTGTAATGTTAAGTCCAAATGAATATCGTGACGGCGCAATTCGCGCATTGTATTAAAGGAGGTAGCTTATGGGTGTAGGACCATCAACCAAAGAAACCACATTGCATCACTTCAGAGATCCTCTTATAAAGATATTGGGACAGGATGAAGAGATTGATTTTCAAGGAATCATTGTGGGAGGAATTCCACAGGATAATGTAAGTAAAATAAGAACCGGCGAACGTATCGGTGCATGGGTAGAGGCCATGCGTTGTGATGGCGTTATTGTCAGTGCTGACAGCTGGGGAAACAGTGACATCGATTTTGCCAATACCGTAGAACAAATCGGTTCTCGAGGCATACCGGTTGTGGGATGCAGCTTCTGCGGAACCACCGGCCAATTTGTTGTTACCAATCCATATATGGATACCATTGTGGATATAAATAAAAGTGAAGAAGGGGTGGAAACCGACGTGGTGGGTGAAAACTGCCTGACGGAACTGGATGCCAGAAAAGCCGCTGCCCTTTTAAAATTGAAAATGAGGAAATAGAGAATTTTAGATATAAATATAGGTGATTGACTCCCAAAAGGGAGCAATCACCTTTTATTTTACTCTTCTGATATATTATAATAATTGGAAACATATTCCACAAAAAGGTTTTCGTAAGGTCTACAAATGCCTTTTCTACGATATACAATATTGAGATTACGTTCTGCACCGGTGCAACAAAGTTCAAAGGTAATAATTTTACCTCTCTCCTCGTAATCCTTCACAGCCTTTTCTGAAATCAAAGATACTCCAAGGCCTCCCGCCACCATATTTTTAATGGCTTCCGAATCGTTTAATCTGGCAATAACATTCAAATCGATGTCATTGATGCCAAGCTGTTCCAAAACACGATCGGCATATTTCTTACTACCGCTTCCTCTCTCTCTGGATAAAACGCTTCCGTTTTTCAGAATATCTTTTAAAATTTCCATATCTTGGGTTTCATTGTATTTTTCTTTTAATTTGGCATATTCCTCTGTATTTGGTGTTACAAGAATCAAACGGTCTTTGTAAAACGGTGTACAGGAAATATCATCCTGACATACGTCCATACCGATAAATCCAACCTGATAATTTCCACTGTACAACCCGTCAAGAATCTCCTGACTGTCACCCTGATGGATAATAAACTGAACATCCGGGTATTTCTTTTTATAATTGGATAAAAGCTCCGGTAAAATGTACGTAGACGGTATGGTTGAACTTCCTAAATGAATGGTCTTCTTCTCTTCATCGGACCAGGATTTTAAAAGTCGATCACGAATACCTAAAATATCAGATGCACATTCGTACAGCTCTTTTCCACGCTCTGTCACCTTAATGCTCTTGGTGTGGCGATTCAAAAGCTTGGTATGAAGTTCCATCTCCAACATCTGTATATGGGTACTGATGGTGGGTTGAGAAATAAATAATTTCTCTGCCGCCTTTGTAAAACTGCCATATTCAACTACTGCAACATAGGATTCTAACTGTTTTAATTCCATTTGGTTATACCCCTCTTCTAACCTATATTCTTATTAAACTTTCTTTCTGTTTCTTTACCGCACCACATGGTAATTTGACAATCGTCAAGATACGCCATCAGCGGTTTTGCCGCCTTACGACTGACGTTGAGTAAATCTCTTAATGTGGCAAAGGATAAAATCTCTTCCTCCGCAAAATAAGAAATTACTTTTTCCCGAATCGCCCTGGCGATTTCTGTGGTCGTAACTATTGTATCATGAATTCGCACCAATTGTCCCATACGAATCAAAGAATCCATAACATCTTCTGCATTGGAATCATTTTGATCAAGTAGTGGCGCATAATCATAAAGAGCAAAACCGGCTTCTTTTGCCGCATCCTTTACCTTTGAGGAAAGCTGTGTAAAATAGTCATCTTCCACAATCTCAAAGTCACAATTCCAAACAAATTCATCCTTTGCATTTAATTTTTGATGGGCAATCAAATATTCAAAATAGGCATCCACCGCTGCGGTGTTCCAGCCCTTAAAATATTTGCTTTTCAGCACAGCACGTAAGATTCCCGGCTTATAAGGATGGGCCTGATGAAATGCCATCAGTTCTCCGGTAAGTTCCCCTGTTTTTTCCTCCGAAGCTCCAAAGGACCAGTAAAACGGCTGTTTTCGACCCGGTATATAACAACAGCGGTCTTCCTGCACCAGACTTTGAAGATTCTCCATTAGCTCCTCTTTTCCCATTTGAACCTGTGATTCCAGTTCGGAAAGGGACAAAGGCGCCTTAACCGCGTCATTTATGGTACTTACAATCAACTGCTCCTCCTTGCCTTCTTTACGCTGGGCAAGGGTGGCAATCACATTCTGGTCAAATCGATGATGCTTTTTGGCATCAATTTGTAAAACAATTCCACCACCAAGGGTCTCAAGAGGTGATAAAAAGCGAATAACAAATTTATCATTTCGTTTTACACACACTTCACGCTCTGTAACAAGCTGGGCAAAACCGCTTTCTCCAGCATGAAGTTCCGGCACATCAAGTAAAATCACCCTGGCGATTACTTCGTCAGAACCAATGTGCAGATGCACCTTACTCTGATTTTTTACCACACGATTGCAATCCGAAGATAGGGAAATACTGACATCCAGCCGGTTCACCGGACGAATGGAATCCGGATAGGCAAGTACCATTCCCCTATGAACTTCTTCTTTGGCAATACCGGAAATTAAAAGTGCGGCTCTTTGACCGGCATACACTTCCTCCACCGGCTCTCCATGGGTTTGAAGACTTCGGATTTTGGTAAGTTTTCCCGCCGGATACAACATCACTTCCTGTTCCACGCGAATGCTGCTTTCAAGTACCGTACCGGCAACCACCGTTCCAAGACCTTTTACGGTAAAAAGGCGGTCCACCGGCAATCTGAAATGACCGCTAACGTCACGGTCGTGAACTGCTGTGGAGGCCATTTTTACCACCATATGCTTTAATTCTTCAATGTTGGTACCTTCTTTGGCACTGACAGAAATCATTTCCCAGGAGGAAAAAATACGGCCTTTCAGCTCATCCTTAATCTCCTCTTCCATCATTTCCGCCCATTCCTCTTCCACCATGTCAAGCTTGGTGAGAACAAGAATACCTCGCTTGATTCCCAATTGTTCCAAAATATCAAGGTGTTCCCTGGTCTGTGGCATAATTCCCTCATCAAGTGCAATGGTTAAAAGTACCAAGTCCATACCACACACACCGGCCAGCATGTTTGGCAAAAACTTTTCGTGTCCCGGCACATCAATGATTCCAGCTCTCATGCCTCCCGGCAAATCAAAATAGGTAAATCCCAAATCTATGGTGATACCACGTTGTTTTTCTTCTTTTCCCGTATCGGTTTCACGACCTGTCAGTGCTCTGATTAAGGCTGTTTTACCATGATCGATATGACCTGCGGTTCCAATAATTATATGTTCCATTTTTCTTTTATAACCTCAACTGTGGCTTCAAATTCTTTTTCGTACATGGTTCGAACATCAAACAGAATATGATTTTCCCATAATCTTACAACGATTGGCAGTTCTCCCTCTCGAAGGGCATCTGCAAATGCGTCCACCTGTAAATTCTCCCCCTGTAATGTTACGGCATAACTTGGAAGCATTTCACCCGGCAAGGATCCGCCTCCCACCGGATTTTCGCAAAGCAAAATATCCACTTTCACCCGCTCATCCAATGCCTCTTTTAACATGGCGGCAAAGCGATTGGCTTTTTCCTTTAAGGTTTCAAGGGGTGTGGTCATAATATTTAACACCGGAATATTTTTCACTGCATAAGCTTCGTCCTCATACATGGAAAAAACAGTCTCCAGCATCGCTGCCGTACATTTATCAATTCTCATGGCACGGGTGAGGGGATGTTTCTTACAAAGCTCAATCCACTCCTTTTTACCGGCAAGGATTCCTGCCTGCGGGCCGCCAAACAGCTTATCGCCGCTAAAACATACCACGTCTACCCCTGCTTTGATACTTTCCTGTACCGTTGGTTCTTTGCGCAATCCGTAACGGGAAAGATCAATCAGAACGCCGCTTCCCAAATCTTCAATAACCGGTACTCCGTGTTTTTTACCAAGTTGTACCAGATCTTCTCTTTCCACGCTTTCGGTAAAACCAAGCACCTTGTAGTTGCTTGTATGCACCTTTAAAAGGGCACCGCAATCCTCTGTAATCACTTCTTCGTAATCGGAAAGTCTGGTTTTGTTGGTGGTTCCAACTTCAATTCTCTTGCAACCGCTTTGATCGATAATATCCGGAATACGGAATTTACCGCCGATTTCGATTTGTTCTCCACGGGAAACCACCACTTCTTTCCCGTTTCCCACAGCGCTTACCATAAGAAGTGCTGCTGCAGCATTGTTGTTTACCGCCATAGCTGCTTCCGCTCCGGTAATTTCACAAATCAGTTTTTCAAAATGAGAATATCGCTCCCCTCGCTTTCCTGCTTTTAAATCGTATTCCAGATTCATATAGCCCTGCATTTTTACCATTAAATCATCTAAGGCTTTTTGCGGAAGAGGCGCACGTCCAAGGTTGGTATGAAGGATTACCCCTGTGGCATTGATCACATGCTTTAAATTGGATTTTTTCTTTTCAGTCACAAGGTTGATAACATTCTGCTCTAAAACGTCTAATTTCTCCTTTAACCCATCCTCACTTGGGTCCTTACTTAAATACTTTCTGATTTTATCAAGTTCATAGCCGATGGCTTCTTTTACCGGTTCCTTTCCGTAAACAGTAACCACCTCTTTGATTCTTTCTTTTTCCAGAACCACGTCTACCTTTGGAATTAAGCGAAATAATTGATTGTTACTCATGTTTCATCTCCTGCTTTTCTGTCAGTCTTTTGGGTCTGTTTGGGATTTCCAGATGCAAGAACTTTCGAATCCTTTTATACAAGGTTTTTCCTGCATAAATCATGGTGTCAAACATACCTGCTTTATATAAATTTATGATAATCATTGCAATTGGCACTGCAATTAGCATTCCCAATACACCGGCAATTTTATAGCCCAAATACATGAAGAATAAGGTGGCAAAAGGATTCATTCCGATGGAGTCTCCAAGGAGCTTTGGCTGAATCAACTGACGCACCAGCTGGGTTACACCGTAAAGTATTATAAGACAGATGGCCATCTTATAATCTCCCGTTAAAAGGTTAATAATGGCCCAAGGACCTAAAATGGTTCCCGTTCCAAAAAACGGAAGCATATCCACAAAGGCAATTCCAAGGGATGTGATTCCAAAGAAGGAGGTTCTCAAAAGTCCAAGGCCGATGACTAAAATCACATACACCACCGCCATGATTTTAAACTGGGCCTTAAAATATCCTCCGATTACATCAATCAACTGTACCCGAATAATGTGATACTTTTCCATCATTCCCTTGGTCGCATGATGTCTGCAAAATTCATCCATATTGTGCTTTTCCGCAATAAAGAAATATGCCGCCAAAAAGCCAACAATCACGCCGATTACAATGGATGGCAGATTGCTCACCATATCTCCCGCACGATTGGCAAGACCACTCTCTCCAATGTTGGAGGTCCAGGTTCCAAGGTAGGTACCAAAGTTTTCCATAATCACGTCAATTCGATCCTGAACCGGTGCCGGAAGATTCTTTGTCAAATCATTGATGGACTGGGAAATCACATGATAGTCTGATTGTACCCCTTTTGCCACAGAAGGCATGTCCTCCATCAACTGCTGAACCTGACTTGCCAGGGCACTAATAACTCCATATATAATCAAAATCACCAATGCCAGTACAAGTACAATAACAATGGCAGATCCTGCTTTTCTCACGATTTTTAAATGTTTTTCCAAAAATTTCACCAGTGGATTGGCAATCAACGAAATAATCCATCCCACAAAAAAGGGCAGAAACCAAATGATTACTTTCGGTAAAAGCCATACCACCAATACCATTGCCAAAAGGGGCAACAGCACATTTAACACTAGTTTTGTATTTTCTCTAACTTTCTCCATTACCACAAGTCTCCTCTTTCCTTCTTCCCCGGATATCACTGATATCTTTTTCCGTAAAGGAATGTGCCAAGATAAATGGCTGCAGCAATAATCACAATGGTAGGTCCTGTGGCCACATCGGTATAATAGGACACAATCAAACCTGCCACGCCGCTAAAAAGGGCGTATAGAATTGCAAAGAAATGGTATTCCCTAAGATTGGCCGATAAATTGCACGCTGCTGCCGCCGGCAGAATCAGCATGGCATTGATAATCAGAATTCCAACCCACTTAATGGATACCATCACCACCAATGCCACCAAAACAGCAAAGGCGTCTTCATAAAATCGAATGGGAATATTTTTACTTCTTGCTAATGTTTTGTTTAAACTGATGGCCTGCAGCTGATTGGAACACAAAATCCAAAATACCAGGGTCAATCCAAACATGACTCCAAGATAAATAATCTCTGTTTTTGTAATGCTAAGCACATCTCCCACCAGCATGGCGGAATACTTGCTGAAATTTCCACCTCTTGATAAAATCACCAGGCCAATGGCCAGGGATGTGGATGAAAAAACAGAAATAATGGTGTCGTTGGACGCTGCCACTCTTCTTGCAATGGCATTGAGCAAAAGGGCAAATACCACTGCAAACACCATCATGGAAAGGGTGGTATTTTTCACTCCGAAAATCAATCCAACCGCAATTCCAGTCAATGCCGAATGCCCAAGGGCATCGGAAAAAAATGCCATTTTTTTACTTACAATCATGGTTCCCAGCATTCCAAAAAGTGGAGAAATAATTAAAATAGCCAAAAGGGCCAATTTCATAAAATCATAATTAAGAAAGGTCATGTGATTCTATTTCTCCCTTCCCGAATATTTTCTTAAAACCTTCGCTGTGAAATACCTGTCCCACTTTTCCGCATTCCACAACGCCTCGGTCTAATAATACCACATTATCCGCATATTTTGCCACATAGTCCAGGTCATGGGAAATAAGAATAATGGCCATGTCAAACTTATGCTTCATCTCATCCAGTAATTTGTAAAACTGGGCGGTTCCTTTTGCATCAATGCCGGACATAGGTTCATCCAAAACCAAAAGATTTGGTTTATCCATAACCGCCATGGCCAAAAGCACTCGCTGCAACTGTCCGCCGGACAGATTACATACCTTTAAATCCAGCAGTTCCTCTGCCTCAAACATGGACAGGGCATCTAAAATCTTGGCTTTTACAGCCTTTGATTTGTACAAAAAGGCCGGTGCCTTGCTGCAATAACAGGCCATCATATCGTATACACTGACCGGAGAATTTTTTTCCACATTGAGTTTTTGGGGAACATAGCCAATACGAATGCGCTTTAATTTTCCCTCTTCCAAATCCTTAAACTCCAGATGGCCGGTATGGGGTATTTCATCCAGAACAGCTTTTACCAGGGTGGATTTTCCTGCGCCGTTTTCTCCGATGACCATGGTGAGACTGCCGCAATGCACATGAAGATTCACATGCTCAAAAATCACTTCGTCTCCGAATTTTACCCCAAAGTCTATTAACTTTATACAATGTAACCCGCACGGGCTTTTAATGAGTTTCACGTTCTATAAGCTCCTTTATCAAATCAAGGTTTGCCTGCATTCCTTCCACATAGCGATGCCGATTATAGTCTCCTCTTGTTAAGGTATCGATATAAAGCACCTCTACGTCCCGTTCTTTCTTCACTGTAGTTCCAAGGTCTTTTCCATAAGGATCTTCCGCCAAAACAAATACATCCTTGCTTTCCTCAATGGCATTCATCACTTTTGCCACCTCTCCGGAACTGACCTGACGTTCCTCATCCAGGTCCATTAAATACACATTGTTCAATCCAAGGGTATCTGCAAATCCTAAATACGCTTCGGAGAACAAAATCACATCTCTTCCCTTTAAGGTTTGTCGCAAACTTTTTACTCTGTTTTGCAGCTTTTTAATCTGAGAAAGATAGGTTTTTTCATTTCCTGTAAGCTCAGTTTCCTGCTCTTTTAACACACCTTTTAACCCGTCTGAGATATTTTTGATTTCCAGGCCATAAAGGTAGGGATCCATCCAGGCATGCATGGCGGTTTCCTCATCAATATGAGATGAGAGGTTTTCAAAATTCTTTGTCGCATCAATGACCTTTAACTTTGGATATTGCTTAATCACATCCGCAATAAAAGTTTCTGCCCCGGAGCCGTTGATTACAAACACATCTGCTGTGGATAACAATTTCATATCCTCCGGCGTCAGTTGAAAATCATGGAGGCATCCGGTTTGCGGCTCGCTCAGGTTTTGAAGGGTTACACCATCCACTCCCTGTAGCAGATTATCTGCTGCAATGTACATAGGGTAAAAAGATGTAATCACCGTAATATTTTCCTGTGCCGCTTTTTTCTCTTCTTTTGTATTATTTCTATATATGCCTGTAATGCCTGCAAGTATCACGGTGATAACTGCAAGCATTACAAAAGAGTATACGTACTTATTGCTCATTGGTGATATCCTCTCCTGCAATGACCTTGTCCATTAATTCCCAGATTTCTTCCCGTCCCTGCTTGGTAACTGCGGAAAAAGGAATTAACAGTGTTCCCGGCTCTACATTTAAGCCTACACGAATGGCTTTTAATTGTTTTTGAATCTGACTGCGCTTGATTTTATCAAGCTTTGTGGCAATAATGATTGGTTTGTATCCCTGATACACCACCCAGTCATACATTTCTTTATCGTTTTTCGACGGATCGTGTCGAATATCAATCAACAAAAATACGGCTTTTAGCTGTTTGGATGTATGAAGATAGCGTTCTATCAGCTCTCCCCATTTTTCCTTTTCTTCCCTTGATACTTTTGCATAGCCGTATCCCGGAAGGTCCGTAAGATAAAGTTCATCATTTATATTGTAAAAATTCACCGTCTGGGTCTTTCCCGGCTGAGCACTGATCCTTGCCAATGATTTACGGTTCATCAGTGCGTTAATCAAAGATGATTTTCCTACATTGGATTTTCCCGCAAAGGCAATTTCCGGATGCTGATTTTCCGGGAAGGTGGATGTAATTCCACACACGGTCTCCAGACTTACCTGTTTTATAACCATACAATATCCTCTCTAATCTAAGTGAAATGCTTGTTTTACCGCATCTTCCAGGGTTGTGATATAGACCACCTTCATGGTTCCTATAATCTCCTTGGAAATCTCATCCATGTCCCTTTTGTTTTTCTTTGGAACACATACGGTGGTGATTCCCGCTTTGTTGGCTGCAAGAAGCTTTTCCTTCAAGCCTCCGATTGGAAGAATTCCTCCACGGATGGAAATTTCCCCGGTCATGGCAACCCTTGGGTTCACCTTTTTCCCTGTTACGGCGGACAGCATGGCAGTGGCCATGGTCACTCCCGCAGATGGGCCGTCCTTGGGAACCGCACCCTCAGGAATATGAATGTGTATATCATTTTCATGGAAAAAGGTATCCTCTACCCCATACTTCTCCGCCAAAAAGCGTACGGCAGAAAGGGCAACTCTTGCAGATTCTTTCATCACGTCTCCAAGTTTTCCTGTAAGCACCAAGTCTCCTTTTCCCTTTGTGGTATTCACTTCGATTTCCAGCGTATCTCCGCCAACGGCAGTCCATGCCAGGCCTCGTACAATACCCACATCCGGCTTTTCGTTGGCTGCGTCAAATACAAACAGTTCTTTTCCAAGATACTCTTTTATATTTCTTGGAGTCACCTTCACACTTTTCTTTTCTTTCATCAAAACGCTTTTGGCCGCTTTTCGGCAAAGTGCTCCGATTTTTCGCTCAAGATTACGTACCCCTGCTTCCCTTGTATAGGAATGAATCAGAGTTTCCAAGGCCGCATCGTTGATGGAAAACTGTGATGCTTTTAAACCGTTTTTCTCTCGCTGTTTTCTCACCAGATGTTCCTTTGCAATATGGAATTTTTCATTTTCCGTATAGCTGTTCACTTCAATCACTTCCATACGATCCAACAAAGGTCTTGGAATCTGACTGGTATCATTGGCGGTGGCCACAAAGAACACCTTGGATAAATCCACCGGTATTTCCATATAGTGATCCACAAAATTGCAGTTCTGTTCTCCGTCTAGAACCTCCAAAAGGGCAGATGCAGTATCCCCTTTATGGTCACTGCTTACTTTATCAATTTCATCCAGCAAAATCACAGGATTGGACACCTTTGCCTGTTTTAAGGCATTGATAATTCTCCCCGGCATAGCGCCCACATAGGTTTTACGATGTCCTCTGATTTCTGCTTCATCTCTTACTCCGCCAAGACTGATTCTTACATATTCTCTGTTTAGCGCTTTGGCGATGGATTTTACAATACTGGTTTTTCCGGTTCCCGGAGGTCCTGCAAGGCAGATGATCTGAGAGCCGGCATCCTCAGTAAGGGCCCGTACTGCCAAAAATTCCAGCATTCTCTCTTTTACCTTTTCAAGACCGTAATGATCTTCATTTAAAATATCTTCCGCAAGTTGAATATCCAGTCGATCCTGGGAGTAATGATTCCATGGAAGGTCCAGTGCTGTTTCAATGTAACTTCTTAAAACGGCACTCTCCGATGAACTGGATGGAAGATTGTTCATTCGTTTCAGTTCTTTATTCAGCTTCTTTTTTACATAGTCCGGAGCATCCAACTGTTCAATTTGGGTTTTCAGTTCGTCCTCTCCGTTCCCCTCTTCGTCTTCGTCAAGTTCTTTGCGAATCAATTTCATTTCTTCGCGAAGAATGTAATCTTTCTGATTCTTTTCCACCTTGTCACGAACTCTTCGCTGCAACTGGTCTTTTACTTCCATTACAACGGTTTCCTGACTGAGAAGCTGCTGTACAATACCGTACTGCTGCTCTAGGGTTTCTGCCTCTAAAAGCCTCTGTTTATCTGTGTACTGGAAAGGAACCCCTCCGATAATCAATTCTATGACACGCAAAATATCAGGCTCAGTCATGACCCTGTCAATAAAATCTTTTCCCAATCGCTTGTTTGCATTGGCGTAGTGGGAAAATGTCTCTGTTAAACTTCGTACCATACCGGAAACCACAATCGGGTCATAGCCAAAACTATCTGCCCTTTCAATTTCCTCAACTTCTGCACGAAGGTAGTGACCGGAGGTCTGCAAATGCATTAATCTGGCCTTTCTAAGACCTTCCACCAGCACTCTCACACTGCCACCCTGCATACGAATCACCTGTTTTGCCATGGCAATGGTTCCCACTTCATAAAGGTCCTCTATGCCCGGTTCTTCCACCTGTGTATCCCGTTGTGTAATTAAAAACACCTTTTGTTCCCCCATCATGGCATCATTCAATGCCTCAATGGATCTTTCTCTGCTCACGTCAAAATGAGCCACATTTCCCGGTAATATTGTTATTCCCCGCAGCGGTACGGCGGGGAATAATAAATTCTGATTATTCAATGATATGCTCCTTAAGCGCTTTTGGCTTTGTTGTGCTCAATCTTTGCATCACCGCCGTTAATGGTTTCACGGGTGATAATGCATTTCTCAACTGTTTCATCGGATGGAATATGATACATTAAGTTCAGCATACTCTTTTCCATAATTGCACGAAGACCTCTTGCTCCTGTCTTTCTCTCCAGGGATTTCTCCGCAATGGCATCCAGCGCATCTTCTTCGAATTCCAAACAAACATCATCCATCTCAAATAATTTCTCGTATTGCTTTGTCAATGCATTCTTCGGCTCTGTCAAAATTCTTACCAAAGCTTCCTTATCCAGAGCATGAAGTGCAACATTCAAAGGAACACGACCGATAAATTCCGGAATCAACCCAAACTTCACAAAATCCTGTGGAAGTGCCTGGGCAAATAATTCTCCAAGGTCTTTTTCCTCTCGTGCAGCAACATCTGCATTGAATCCTATGGCATGTTTATCCAGTCTGCTCTCCACAATCTTTTCCAAACCATCAAATGCTCCGCCGCAAATGAATAAAATATTGGTGGTATCAATCTGAATCAATTCCTGTTGTGGATGCTTTCTTCCACCCTGAGGCGGTACCGATGCCACAGTTCCCTCTAAAATCTTTAACAATGCCTGCTGAACTCCTTCACCGGATACATCTCTGGTGATGGATACGTTCTCAGACTTCTTTGTAATCTTATCAATTTCGTCGATATAAATAATTCCAAGCTCTGCTCTTTCCACATTGTAATCTGCAGCCTGAATTAATTTTAAAAGTATATTTTCAACGTCCTCACCGACGTAACCTGCCTCGGTTAAAGCAGTTGCGTCTGCAATGGCAAAAGGTACGTTTAATATTCTAGCTAATGTCTGTGCCAATAATGTCTTTCCGGAACCGGTTGGTCCCAAAAGAAGAATGTTACTCTTTTGAATATCCACATCGTTGGCTTTATCTGAAGTTACCCTTTTGTAATGATTGTAAATTCCCACAGAAAGAACTTTCTTTGCCTCATCCTGTCCCACTACATATTCATCCAGGAATGATTTGATTTCTTCCGGTTTGTAGAGGTTGATGTCCAGATCGTTACTTACCTGCGGTGCATCATCAAACTCATCTTCTATTATCTCTGCGCAGATATCAATACAATCATCGCAAATATATGCTCCGTTCGGGCCGGCAATCAATTTTCTTGCCTGTTCCTGGGTCTTCCCACAGAAGGAACATCTGATTCTGTCATCACTATTCTTTCCTGCCATTTCATTACCTCGCAAAACTAAAATCTAATCTCTTTAATTTAATATTGGGACAGTGCTAAAACTGCACTGTCCCTATTGATTATTACTTGCTTGTGATTACGCTGTCCACAAGGCCGTATTCTAAGGCTTCCTGTGCTGACATGTAATTATCACGTTCTGTATCCGCAGCAACCCTCTCTACAGGCTGACCTGTAAAGGATGCTAACATTTCATTCATCTTCTTCTTGGTCTTTAAAATGTTTTCTGCAGCAATCTGAATTTCAGTTGCCTGACCTCTTGCGCCACCGGATGGCTGATGAATCATAATTTCGGAATTTGGAAGAGCATATCTCTTACCCTTTGTTCCGCCTGCAAGAAGGAATGCGCCCATACTTGCAGCCATACCTACACAAATTGTGGATACATCACATTTAATGTAGTTCATAGTGTCATAAATCGCCAATCCACAGGTAATAATTCCTCCCGGGGAATTGATATATAAACTAATGTCTTTATTTGGATCTTCTGACTCTAAGAAAAGTAACTGTGCAACAATCAAACTGGCTGTTGTTTCGTTCACTTCCTCCCCAAGGAAAATAATACGATCCTTTAATAATCTGGAATAAATATCATAGGAACGTTCTCCCCTGCTGGTCTGTTCAACGACGTAAGGTACTAAACTCAATTTCATCCCTCCATACTGTATTAATTATTCAGCGTCTTCTTCCTTTTTGGTTGTTTTCTTTGCTGTTGTTTTCTTTGCTGTCTTTTTCTTCTCGTCTTTCTTTACAACGGCATTCTTTACGATAAGATCAAGTGCACCCTGAATCTCTAAATCTTTACGGATGGACTCTTTCTCGTTCTCTCCAACCATTTCTTTGATCTTTTCAATTTCCATGTGGTACATTTCAGCCATCTTCTCAAGTTCTTTTTCGATCGCCTTATCTGTAACCTTAACCTTTGCATCTTTTGCAATTGCTTCAAGAACAAGACTGGATTTGATTCTTCTGATTGCTTCCGGTCTCATCTGTTCACGCAGAGACTGTGGAGTTGTTCCTGTAAACTGCATGTACTGCTCCATTGTTAATCCCTGGCTTGCCATCTGCTGGCTCATTCCCTGAAGCATGTCATCTACATGGTAGTTGATCATTGGTTCCGGAACGTCGATTTCGCAGTTGGCTACAACCTTGTCAAGAGCTTCGTCTTCCTGTGCTCTCTTCGCTGCGTTCTTCTTAGCTTCAACCAATTTCTTCTTGATGTCAGCCTTATATTCTTTTAATGTTTCAAATTCGGAAACATCCTGTGCAAATTCATCATCTGCCTTTGGAAGTTCCTTTGTCTTAATTTCGTTAATCTTAACTTTGAATAAAGCTGGTTTTCCTGCAAGTTCTTTTGCCTGGTAATCTTCAGGGAAAGTTACGTTAACATCAACTTCTGCTCCTGTCTTCTTACCAACCAACTGATCTTCAAATGTATCAATGAAGGAATGGGAACCGATTTCCAATGGGTGATTCTGTGCAGTACCACCTGCAAACTTCTCACCGTCAACATATCCTTCAAAGTCAATGATGGCTACATCACCTTTCTTGATTCCACGTTTTTCTACTGTGATTGTTCTTGCGTTTGCTTCTCTTTCTTTGTCGATTTCTGCATTTACATCGGCAGCAACTACGGATGTATCTACGTCGGATACTTCAACTCCCTTGTACTCACCAAGTTTTACTTCCGGTTTCACAGCAACTTCTGCTGTAAAGATAAATGGTTTTCCCTTTTCAATCTGAACGATATCAATAGTTGGCTGAGAAGTAATTTCCAATTCACTTTCTGCCATGGCTTTCACATATTCCTGCTGAATCAAAATGTTGGAAGCCTCTTCATAGAAAACGCCTTCTCCATACATCTTTTCGATCATTGCCATAGGTACTTTACCTTTTCTAAATCCAGGAACAGAAATGTTCTTCTTCTGTTTCTGATATGCTTTTTCAAGTGCTTTCGCAACTTCTTCAGCGGCAACTTCGATGGTCATCTTTGCCATGTTCTTCTCTAAGTTTTCTACTTTTACGCTCATTACGTATTCTTCCTCCTTATGTTTAAGAATGCCATATACATCTTTCTTCTCTATAAGATTCAAGAGTGTCTATAGGCATACCTCCGCAATCTTATATACAATCATTGTTGATTATAACATAAGGATATTTTAAAATCTAGCCCAAAATCCTTGTTTTTCCTAACTTCTCTTTGCTATAATAAACCTTATGAAAAAGGGAGGCCGATTATATGGGAAAGAAAGATAGAATTTTCGGAAGTTTTTGCGCAATTATGACAGGTGTATGCTGGGGAGTCTCCGGCGTATTTGGACAGTTTCTTTTTGAAACAAGGGGAGTTACATCACTTTGGCTGGTTCCTATCCGTATGTTTAGTGCCGGCTTATTTTTATTATGTTATTCCTTTTTAACACCATCCGGGCGACCACAGGCCGTGGCTCTGTTTCATAACAAAAGAGATTTGTTGCAATCCATTTTGGCAGGTGTTCTTGGAACCATGATGTTTCAGCTTTCTTTCTTTTTGGCGGTACAAAATTCCAACGCCGGAACTGCCACCGTACTGCAATATCTTTGTCCGGTCATTACCATGCTGTACGTGTGTCTCCGAAGTCGTCTTCTCCCTACAAAGATTGATGTATTATCTATTATCCTGGCATTGTCAGGTATTTTCTTAATCTCTACCCACGGAAACTTCGGTTCCCTGGTCATTACCCCAGCTGCTCTATTCTGGGGTATTGCAACTGCATTTTTTATGTTTTTAAACACCGTTATTCCGGAAGGTGTATACAAAAAATATCCATCCACCGTAGTTCTTGGATATGCCTTTGTATGCGGCGGTCTGGCATTGATTTTCATCTGCAGACCATGGCGTTACCATGTGGACATTGACCTTGCGGTTATTATTTCCATGGCCTTTATTATCTTAGGCGGTTCCGTGGCTGCATACATGTTTTACGGAAATGCCATTAAAAGAATCGGCTCTGCCAAATCTTCTTTGTTTGCTTCCAGCGAACCGGTAGCCGCAGCCCTTTTATCCGCAGTGTGGTTAAAAACCTCTTTTTCACCCATTGACCTGGTTGGTTTTGTACTGATTATTTCCACCCTGTTCATCCTTACGTTAAAAGGTGGATCTAAGAGTTAATCCTTCTTGTACAACAGAGGGAACTCCTTTTTATCAAGGAGATTTAAGGCCAGGCAAAAGCATAACAAAATGGCGGCAAATACCATTTCTGCCATCCAGGCATTGGAAAAGCCTTTGGTATCCACAATTTTACCAAGTAAAATATTTCCCACAGAGGAAAATCCGTTTTGGAAAATCAAGGTGATGGCATGAATCCTTCCCCAATGGGTGGAAGGCATTCTTCTGGTACAATAAGGGGATCCTCCAATCATACGAAATACTTCTCCCAGGGTAAAAATCACCATCAGGCAATAATAAACGGGAATCATCTTTCCCACGGTAGCATACCCAAGCATGCCAAGACTTATGAGAAATTCTCCCAAAAATATCTTTCGAACATCTCTCATCTTACGAAAAACCGTAGTAATCATAGGTGTGGTAAGCACCACCACCAAGCCGTTGGTACTTGCCAAAGTTCCGAAAATAGTAGCTCCGGTTGCTCCGTAAAACCGTTCCAGGTTCAGCGGCAACAAATAATTGAATTGACCATATACAAGACCGCTAAATCCCGTCATAACAAAGTAGAGCAAAAGAATCTTTCGCTCCTTAATCAGTGCCATCAAACTAACGCCCTCCCGCTTTTGTTCGTAAACACTGTTATTCTCCTTTGGTACACTGAGCCGTTTGATAAAAAGCACAATCAAAATGGTGGAGGACAATGTGGCAAAACCGGTAATGGCAAAGGACACGTTCAAATAATTCTTAAATAACAGTCCTCCTAAGGTAGGTGCCAAAACCACTCCCAGATTTCCTCCAAGATATTGCAGGCTATAGGCCTTTTCCCTGCTGTCCGAATCGCTTAAATCCGCAATCAGCGCCTCATAGGACGGTCCTTCAATGGTGGCAAATACACTGGCCACATAAAACAGCACCACGCTGACAATGGAAAGGGGCAGACAAGCCCCTGCAAGATAACAGCTGACTGTTACCAGATCGCAAATCACAATCAACCACTTCCGGTTGACGTAATCCGCCAGTTTCCCACCCACCAATACCATAGGCATTTGTACAAAGCTCATCACCATCACAATGGTGGCAATGATGGTGGCATTATATCCCAGTTTGTTTTTCAAAATCAGGGTCATTACAGGCCATATCAAAGACCCCATACTGGTCACCATACGGCCGAAAAACAATACATAAATTTCTTTACTTAAATTCCGATACTGATTCAAAAATTTCATAACCGTCTCCATATCTTTCATTCACATCCGGTAGGATGTCACCCACCGGATTTTCTACGCAAAAAAGGGATTGAGGGCAACGCCTCAATCCCATTATAACCTACTTTATATGCTTTAGATATTATAAGTTACCGTATTTTTTTCATTCACAAATTTACCTACAACCACACCTACACAAAGACCGATAACTGCCGGTAATACCCAGGCGAATCCAAGTGATGCCAGTGGAAGCATTGCGGTAATTTCTTTCAGGTCGGAAATGCTTTCTACCAAATGAATCACTACAAATGCTGCGGTTCCAACCACTGCTCCGATACGTCCTGTTCTGCCAAGAACGCTTTCCTTCACAAAAGCAAGAATGATTAATACCAGCAAGATCGGATAAATCAAATCCAAAATCGGAGATGCCAGTTTAATAATATTGTCCAATCCGATGTTGCAGATAAATGCACTGAAAATACAAATTACAATACAGGACAATTTATAGGAAACCTTTCCTCCGGATACTTTTTCAAAATAAGCCGCACAGGATGACACCAAGCCGATGGCTGTGGTTAAACAGGCCGCTGCAACAATGACACCAAGTACCACTTTTCCTGCAGGTCCCAAAATGTCTTCGGAAAGTTTCAACAAAATATCCGCACGACCAAAGTCTGCAGGATAAATCTTGGAAACCGTTGCTCCAAGATATGCAAGACCACCATACACCAATGTTAAAGCCACACCGGCAATAAGGCAGGCACCTTTCATCATCTTGCCTTCTGCCTTTCGATCTTCCAGTTTATAATCTCTGATCTGGGCAATAATCACAATGGAAAATGCCATTCCTGCAATGATATCCATGGTCTGATATCCTGTTGTTACACCGGAATGCACAGATTCGTAAACAGAATCACCAACTCCGATGGTTCCAAGGGGATTCACAACTCCCTTTATAATCAAAACCCCAAGAGTAATCAACAAAATCGGAGCCAAAACTGATCCGATAATATCGATAATCTTTGATGGTCGAATGGTTAACACTAATACAATTGCAAAAAATACAATAGAAAATACCACAGAATTAATTCCCGGCAACAGTGGCTCACAGGTTAATTCATAGGTGGTTGCTGCGGTTCTTGGAATGGCAACCAAAGGTCCGATGCAAATGTACATTGCCAGCATCAAAACCACCGAAAGTCGTTTTCCAAGAATTCCAACGATTCCATCGGTTCCTCCCTCTTTGTGTTGAACCAGATTCAAAACTATCATGGATAAAATAACGTCCATGAATGCAAACCCGGCAAATCCAATAATCCAGTTGGTACCTGAATGCATTCCAAGGAATGGTGGAAAAATCAGATTTCCGGCACCAAAAAGCATTGCAAATACAGCAAAGCCTACTACGAATGTGTTTTTTACGCTCGACTTCATTATATAATCCTCCCTAGAACTTAAAAATTCCTCCTGAATTATATCTCAGCTTCTTGAAACCCGTAAAATTAATTGTTATAATTGAAATAATCAAATTAATTGATTTGCATGGAGGATTTATGGAACTAAGAAATTTAAGGACTTTTTTGGAAGTCGCCGATTCCGGAAACTTTACCAAAACAGCTGCCAGCCTTGGATATTCTCAATCGGCTGTAACGGCACAAATCAAACAATTGGAGGGGGAACTTGGTGTTCCCGTATTTGACCGACTTGGCAAATCCATCAGCTTAACAGAGGCAGGACGAACACTTTATTCTTATGCCCAACAGATGATGTCCATTGAAAACGAGGCATTGACCACCATCAAAAATACCGATGCCATGACGGGAGAACTGCGAATGGCCATTGACGAGTCCCTTGCCACCAGTTTTTTACCCGACATTTTAAATCACTACCGGGAACAATATCCGGATGTGGACTTAATTGTTCGAGTGGCCGGTTTTAACACCATGCAAAACCTGATCAAAGACAATGTAATCGATATTATATATACCTTAGACCGTTTGGACATTAAAAGCGAACTGGAGCGTCCTCGTGTTTTGGAGGAACCCATTTATTTCATCGCACCTTCCGATCACCCTTTAAGTCAAAAGGAGACCGTGTCCATTAAAGAAATTGTAAAAGAACCTTTTATTTTTACAGACAGTGAATCCATTTATCGAATTGAGTTGGAGACCCGACTTGCTGCCATGAATCTGAAAATCAGACCGTTTCTGGAAGTACAGAACACCGACATTATTTGCCGACTTGTATCAAAAGGCATTGGACTTGCCTTTGTTCCGGCTTGCGTTGCCAAAAGTTACGTCAAAGACGGAAAGGTTACTGTCCTGGATGTTCCGGATGTGGACATTCACATGTACCGCCAGTTTTTATACCACAAAGATAAATGGCAGACTCCTCAAATGAAGGCCATGTGCCAGCTTTTGACGGAAATCGATTTTAATTAACCACCATAAACCAAGAGCCGGACATATTTCATATGTCCGACTCTTTTTTCTTACAGCTCTTTTTTGATTTTAATTTCTTCTCCGTTTTTAATCACAGTATCCACAATGTTCATTGCAGTACAGTATGGTAAAAACTGAATGGACGGCTTATCAAGGATTACCATATCCGCCTTTTTCCCAACTTCAATGCTTCCCACTGTATTCAATCGTCCCACTGCTGCCGCTCCGTTCACTGTCATGGCATTTAAGACCTCTTCAATACTCAGATGCATATATATGCAGGAAATGGCAATCATAAGGGGAATGCTGCAGGTATGACAGCTGCCCGGATTGTAATCCGATGCAATGGCCACGGCGCACCCCTGATCGATCATCTTTCTTCCCCTTGCATACTCTGCCCCAAGGGAAAAGGCCGTAGCCGGTAAAAGGGTGGCCACCGTTGTACCCTTTGCCAGTTTTTCTATACTTTCATCGGAGGCCATCAAAAGGTGATCCGCAGAGGTACAACCCTCTTCCACCGCCATGGCACTTCCTCCAAGATCGTTCATTTCATCTGCATGAACCTTCAGCTTAAATCCCAGCTTTTTGGCTCCCTGCAAATAATATCTGGAATCTTCGATTCCAAACACGCCTTTTTCGGTAAAAATGTCTGCAAACTCTGCCAGATTTCTTTCCTTCACCAAAGGCATCACCTCATTGAGGCAATAATCGATAAACTCTTTATCCCTTCCTTTGTACTCCGGCGGAACAGCGTGAGGTCCAAGATAGGTTCTGACAATATCAAGGGGATGTTCTTTATCAAGTTCCTCCATTACTTCCAGCATGGTAAGCTCCGTGTCTTTATCCATACCGTAACCGCTTTTGCCCTCCACTGTGGTAACACCATAAGAAAGCATGCGGTTCATGCGCTCCAGGCCCTCTTTTTTCAATTCCTGCTTTGATGCATTTCGTGTGGCATTCATGGTGGAGGCAATTCCACCTCCACGCTCCATAATAGACATGTAGGAATCTCCTTTTAACCGCCAGGAAAACTCATCTGCACGATATCCGCCAAAGATAAAATGGGTGTGAGAGTCCACGAATCCCGGAATTACCGCATGGCCTTTTGCATCGATTACGTCATAACCTGCAAAATCGCCGTATTTGGCTTTTACCTCCCCGGTGGTTCCCACAAATACAATCTTTCCATCTTCCATAACCACGGCGCCGTCTGTAATCATGCCCACATCCGACATTTCTTTTCCATGCTTTGGTCCAAGTGTCCTGCAGGTAGCCAGCTCTGTGGCGTGAAGTATCGCTTTTTTACTCATGTTATTTGATTCCCTTTCCTTCGCATACCTTATCAATCAAATCGTCACAGGCAATGTAAGGTATGGTAATGTGATCTGTATCTTTTCGTAATTTGTTGTATTCCGCTGCAGTCTCAACGGAATGCTCATTTCTTGCCCAGCTTCTTCTGGATACACCCACCATGGTGTCCCACATAATGGCTTTTTTAATAATGTCATCCACGCGCTGGCTTCCATCAAGCACCAGTCCGAATCCTCCGTTGATTCCTTTGCTGATGCCAACGCCACCGCCGTTATGAAGGGCCACAAGGCTCATTCCTCTTGCGGCATTTCCCGCATAACACTGAATGGCCATATCTGCAGTAATGTTGGAACCGTCGTAAATATTGGAGGTTTCACGATATGGAGAATCCGTTCCACCGGTATCATGATGATCTCTTCCAAGCATCACCGGACCGATTTCCCCTTCACGTACCATTTTGTTAAAACGAAGGGCAATGTCTCTTCTTCCCGCTGCGTCCTGATATAAAATACGGCACTGGGTTCCCACTACCAGGCGGTTCTTTTTGGCATCGCGAATCCAGATATAGTTATCTCTGTCCTGACCGCGGCGATTTGGATCAATCACATCCATGGCGGCCTGATCGGTTTTGTAAAGATCCTCTTCTTTACCGCTTAAGCAGCACCAACGAAACGGGCCGTATCCGTAGTCAAACAGCATTGGTCCCATAATATCTTCCACATAGGATGGGAAAATAAATCCTTCCGAGTCATCCTTTTTATTCTTACAAATTTCTGTTGCCCCTGCATCGTAACATGCCTTCATAAAGGCATTTCCGTAATCAAAGAAATAGGTTCCCTGATCAACCAACTGTTTTACCAGTTTAAAATGTTTATTCAAAGACTGATTTACCAGTTCAATAAACTTCTCCTTATCATTGGCAAGAAGGTTGGTTCTTTCCTCAAAGGAAATTCCCTGTGGGCAATAGCCTCCATCGTATGGAACATGACAGGATGTCTGGTCGGATAAAAGGTCAATGTGTATCTTTTCATCCACGGCATACTGAAGCAGATCCACCACATTTCCGTGATAAGCAATGGAAATGGTTTTCTTCTCATCCATGTATTTCTTTGCTGTATCAAAAGCCTCTTTTGGAGTCTTGGCAATCAAAGAAACCCAGCCCTGGTTATGTCTTGTTTCAATACGGGACATATCCACTTCTGCAATAATGCCCACACCGTTGGCAATTTCAACTGCCTTTGGCTGTGCACCGCTCATTCCTCCAAGGCCGCTTGTTACAAACAAATGACCGCTTAAATCTCCGTCAGCCGGAATGCCAAGCTTTAATCTTCCTGCATTTAAAATGGTATTAAAGGTTCCATGTACAATTCCCTGAGGTCCGATGTACATCCAGCCTCCCGCCGTCATCTGGCCGTAGCTGCTGCATCCCATGGCGGTTGCTTTTGCCCAATCCTGTGGATTATCGTGCATACCCACCATCAGTCCGTTGGTAATGGTAACCCTTGGACTTGTTTTGTGAGAACGGAAAAGTCCAAGAGGATTTCCGGACATCATCACAAGGGTCTGCTCATCGGTTAAGGCTTCCAGATACTTTTTAATCAACTGATACTGCATCCAGTTCTGGCACACCTGACCGGTCTCTCCATAGGTTACCAGTTCGTACGGATAAAGGGCCACCTCATGGTCCAGGTTATTGTCAATCATAACCTGCATGGCTTTTCCTTCAATGCAGTTTCCTTTGTATTCATCAATTGGTTTTCCGTAGATACGCTCCTTTGGCATAAAACGGTAACCATAAATACGTCCTCTTGTTAAAAGTTCCTCCAAAAACTCCGGTGCCAGGGTTTCGTGCAAAGATTCCGGCACGTATCGAAGGGCATTTTTTAACGCCAGCTTAATCTCACGGTCTGTTAATGTCAACTCTCGTTTTGGAGCTCTTCGTACCTTTGGATCAAAGGTTGGGTACTCCGGTAATACATCATCTAATTTAATGGTCATAGCCTGTGCAATTTCTGCATTACTTAACATGATTTTTCCTCCCTTAAAACTTAATTTCTCCGGCCTTCTCTTCTACGGCCTCCACCATTTTTCCGCTGATAATGGTTTCTTCGCAACTGTTAATATCTTCATAAAGCGGTCTGTCATCTTCCAATTTATCACAGACAGATCGAATTACTTCATAAGCCGGTTTGGTTCCAAGTCCAAGTCCCTTATCTCCTCTAAGATCGATGGCCTGGCAGGCACACATCAATTCCATAGCCAAAACACGTCTTGCATTTTTCATAATGCTGTTGGCTTTTCTTGCTGCAATGGTTCCCATACTTACATGGTCTTCCTGGTTTGCGGAAGACGGAATGCTGTCCACACTGGCAGGATGGGCAAGCACCTTGTTCTCCGATACAAGGGATGCGGCAGAATACTGTACAATCATAAATCCGGAATTTAATCCACCGTTCTCCACAAGGAAAGCCGGAAGATTGGAAAGGGCCGGATTCACCAAACGCTCCAAACGTCGTTCTGACACGTTGGCAATTTCAGAAAGTGCAATTCCAAGGAAGTCAAAGGAAAGTGCCATTGGCTGTCCGTGGAAGTTTCCGCCGGAAATGCCCTCCATGGTATCTGCAAAAATAATCGGGTTATCCGTTACGGAATTCATTTCAATCTCAATCTGCTCTTTTACATAGTTCACCGCATCTTTGCTGGCTCCGTGAATCTGCGGAACGCAGCGAAGAGAATAGGCATCCTGCACCTTGATTTCACCCTGGCGGGTAACATTTTTACTTCCTTCAAGTAAGTGTGCAATAATGGCCGCACTGTCCATCTGACCCTGATGAGGTCTTACGGTGTGCATCCTACTCTGCAGCGCATCAATGACACCGTTTTGTGCTTCAAAACTAAGGGCTGCAGCCACATCTGCCACCTTCAAAAGGTTTAAGGCATCGTACATGGTAAGCGCACCCACCGCGTTCATAACCTGGGTTCCGTTGATTAAGGCAAGTCCTTCTTTTTCCGTTAATTCCACCGGGGTAATGCCCGCTTTTTCCATTGCAAGGGCGCCATCCAATTCTTCACCCTGGTAATAGGCTCTTCCAAGCCCAATCATAACAAGGACCATATGGGACAATGGCGCAAGGTCTCCGCTGGCTCCAAGGGATCCTTTTTCCGGAATCACCGGTATCACATCTTTGTTAATCATGGCAATTAAGGTTTCCAGGGTTTCCATTCGAATACCGGAAAAACCTTTTGCAAGATTGTTTACACGAAGTAACATAATGGTTTTACTAACATCTTTTGGCAGAGGGTCACCGGCTCCCACTGCATGGGTTACAATCAGATTTCTCTGCAACTTTTTGGATTCCTCTGTGGGAATCACCGTATTACAAAAACTACCAAATCCTGTGGTTACACCATACACCACTTTTTTCTGTGCAATAATATCATCCACAACTTTACGAGAACGCAGAACATTCTCTTTTGCTTTTTGCGATAACTCCACCTTCGCCCCGTTGCGGGCAACTGCCACAACATCATTCAGGGTAAGGTCTTCTCCTGTGATAATAACCTTCATGTACGTCTCCTTTACTTTTAAATTTTCTCCTGTCTTCCCCCTATCGTCGCTTTATTCTGATAAAGTGTTACAAAATGAAAGCGCAATAAAAAAGAGGTAGCCAAAAGCTACCTCACTAAAGACTCTGTATGAAATTTGCCAGGTATGATACCTCCCATAACAAATCCTCCTACCCTATTTACGGATATAAAAAGTATATCACGAGTTTTCGGAATTGTCACTAAATTTCTACATTTCTTCTCTCTTTTCTAATTTGTTTTGAATTAAGGTGGAACCCACCAATAAAATCACACTTCCAAGAATAATCAGTGTAGACAATGCATTCACATCCGGTGAAATGCCTTTCTTTACCATACTTAAAATTCGAAGCGGTAAGGTCTGACTGTTGACCCCCGCAGTAAAGAAACTTACCACCACATCATCCAGGGACAATGTTAATGCCAGCATTGCTCCGGATAAAACACCCGGCATAATCATAGGCAGCGTAACTCTAAAAAAGGTTCGAAGCTCATTGGCTCCAAGATCTCTTGCCGCCTCTTCAATACTTCGGTCATATCCCGCCAGACGGGATCTCACTGTGATTACCACAAAAGGCATGGAAAATGTCACATGAGAAATAATCAATGTGACCATGTTCATGGTAATGTTCATGGATGAGAACAAAATCAGCATGGCAATGGCAAATACCAGTTCCGGAATTACAATGGGAATGTACAAGGCACTGCTGATGGTCTCCTTTAATTTAAATTCAAACCGATTCAGGCCCACCGCACACAAGGTTCCAAGAATGGTGGAAATCAAGGTACTGGCTACGGCCACAATCAAAGTATTTTTAAACGCATCCATCAAAAGGGTGTTGGACCACATGGAAATGTACCAGTCAAAGGTAAATCCTTCAAATACCACATTCATTTTGGATGTGTTAAAAGAAAATGCAATCACCACCGCAATTGGCAAATACAAAAAGATATACACCAGGCAGGCATAGATTACAGAAAACGGTTTCTTTTTCATCTTTTTACCTCCTAGACCATATCATCCAGGCTACCGACTTTGGTGTACAACCGCATCAGCACCAGGGTTATCACAATCAGCAATATGGCCAGAGCCGCACCCATAGGCCAGTTTCTGGCTGACATAAACTGATTTTTTATCAGGTTTCCAACGTACATGGTTTTGGCCCCGCCCATCATATCGGAAATATAGAACAGTCCCAAAGACGGAATAAAGGTCTGAATGGAACCGGCAAAAATTCCCGGCATGGTCAACGGCAATACCACCCTTACCAGTCGATGAAGTTTGGTTGCTCCAAGATCACTGGCTGCCTCAAGTAGGGTAGGGTCCAGTTTTTCAATGGAAGTATAAATAGGCAATACGGTAAAAGGTAATAAATCGTACACCATTCCAAGAAGCACTGCACCATCGGTATAAAGCATTTCCAGGGGC
The DNA here is from genome assembly GCA_024680055.1 of Lachnospiraceae bacterium. Lineage (GTDB taxonomy): Bacteria > Bacillota > Clostridia > Lachnospirales > Lachnospiraceae > XBB1006. The sequence goes on from JAILCP010000022.1 coordinate 29,475, forward strand.
ACATCCACCACACCAAGGGAAATCAATACATTATTGATAATTCCGGAAGAACGAAGCAGAGTGTTCCACCCGTAAATTCGAATCATGGAATTAATCCAAAACGGAAGCATCAATAACAGTACCAAAAACGGTTTGGCCTTCTCTGATGAATGGGCAATCACATAAGCAAAGGGATAGCCGATAAGAAGGCATATCACTGTAGTAGCAACGGACAACCGGAAGGATGCAATGAAAATCTTCAAATATTCCGGCGTCAGCATGTCAAAATAAGCCTGCAGTGAAAATACCATATCCACGCCGCCATAGCCGTTTCTCTGTAAAAAGCTGATTCCAATCACAAGAAACAGGGGAATCAGGAGAAAGAGAATCAGCCAAAAGGTGGCCGGCCCAATCATAACCACCGGCGTCACCTTATTTTTAATCTTATTGATCATGGCTATCCTCCCTGGCTGACGGAGAATATTTTTCTCCCAACTGCTCATAAATACGGTTGGTGGTTCCTTCGATCACATTGTAAATCTGTTCCTCTACGGTATGCACAATGATGGCCTTTTTCGGATGCCAATATACATACACATAGGTCCCCACTTCAAATTCTTCTTCGTTGGGATGTCTTGCCACACGAAGCTTTTGTCCGTTAATCAATTCCACCACGGTCTTAATCACAGAACCTGCGAACACATGCTCCACTATTCGACCCCGGATGGAAAAATGTTCTTTCTTTGTTTCTGACAACAATAAATTTTCCGGTCTGACGCAGATGTAAATCATCTCTTCGTTTTTAAATCCCGGTGCGTGCAAAAGAGCCTTTCCGGACTCCAAAGAGATGTGAAGTAAATCCTCATCCACCTGGGTGACATAGCTTTCCAAAATATTGGATTCGCCCACAAAACCGGCCACAAATTTGGTTTTCGGTCTGTTGTATACTTCATCCGGTGTTCCGATCTGCTCCATCACACCGTCGTTCATAACTGCAATTCGGTCACTCATGGTCAGAGCCTCTTCCTGATCATGGGTAACATAGATAAAAGTGATTCCAAGCTTTTGCTGCAAATGTTTTAACTCTAACTGCATCTGCTTACGAAGCTTTAAATCCAATGCGCCAAGGGGCTCATCCAAAAGAAGCACCTTTGGACGGTTAATAAGCGCTCTGGCAATGGCCACACGCTGTTTTTGTCCACCGGACATCTGTGCCGGTCTACGCTTCTCAAGTCCCTCTAACTGCACGAGCTTAATCATTTCCGCCACACGCTCTTTGATTTCTGCCTTTGGAACCTTTTTTTCCACCAGGCCAAAAGCGATGTTGTCTTCCACATTCATATGAGGAAATAACGCATAGCTTTGAAATACTGTATTTACATCACGCTCGTTTGGTTTCAAATCGGCAACATTTCTGCCCTCCAACTCAATTTCTCCGCTGGTTACATTGCTAAAACCTGCAATCATGCGAAGGGTGGTGGTTTTACCACAGCCGGATGGGCCAAGCAAGGTCAGAAATTCCCCTTTTCTAACCTCGAGGTTCAATTTCTTTACAACCTTAACGCCGTCAAACTCTTTTTCCACGTCGGTAAGTTTCACGATTACGTCCTTGACATTGCTCAATCCCTTATCCTCCAATTTTTAAGATTCTTTTACAGGATCTTATCTCCGCGCTCTCCGGTACGGATGCGAATTCCTTCATCCACAGTGGAGACAAAAATCTTTCCGTCTCCCACACTTCCGGAGCGTAACTCCTCCTGTAATTCATACAATACTTCTTCCAAATCCTCGTCCAGCACAACGGTCATTACGTGGATTCTCGGAAGTAAATTCATATCCACATTTAGTTTTTCAAAATCCTTATTATCACTTTTCTGATTGCCGCATCCCATAACAGAAGTTACGGTCATACCGGAATACTCGTTTTTGGCAAGTACACGTTTTACCGCCTCAAGGTTTTCAGTTCTTGTAATAACTTCGATTTTCTTCATAAAAGCCTCCTGATTAATTTTTCATCTGAGAGAATACATTGTCATAATAAGTTGCTGCTTCTCCCACATCCCCGGTCACATGTGCTTTCTTTAAAATTTCCTCGCTGACATTGGCTGCCGGATTATTGATGAAATCATCGCCCATGGTTTTTAAGGTTTCTTTGTTCAGACATACACAAGGATATTCCTCAAGACAGATCTTATACACATCCGGTCTTAAAATAAAATCGATGAATTTCATTGCCGCTTCCTTCTTTTTACTTTCGGAAGTCAAAACAAAATTATCGTATGCAATTTCATTTCCCTGTTCCACGTCTACAATCTTTATATCTTTATTTATCTTGATTGCTTTTGCCGCATCCATATTATACACCAAACCAGCAGCAACTTCATTGGTTGCAAGAGCGGTATACGGTGTATCGGAATCGTAAAGTTTTACATTAGGGGCAAGTTTTTTCAGCCATGTGCTGGCTTTATTTACCGTTTTTTCATCGGTGCTGTCCGGATCTTCCCCAACCATCTTAAGTGCTACGTCCACCACTTCTCGACAATCATCCGGAACAACCAGGTTATTTTCAAAAGCAGGATTGAGTAAATCATCAAAACCGTTGACTTCTACACCAAGTTCCTTGCATTTTGCCTCATTCACTGCCAGCAATGTAATGGTTGCCATATATGGGATTGAGTAAGAATTATCCGGGTCAAACTCCATTCCTACTGCAGTATCAGACAGATTTCCCATATTTTCCAAAGAATCCGTATCCATTTTCTGAATCAGTCCCTGCTCTTTCATAGCCGGGATTACATAGTTACTTGCTACGATTAAATCGTATTCTCCGGTTCCACCTGCAACTAATTTTGCCAACATCTCTTCGTTACTTGAGAATGTAGATTCAACAACGTGGATTCCGGTCTCTTTTTCAAACATTTCATATACTTCCTGTGGAATGTATTCAGACCAGTTGTAAACATATAAGGTATCATCTTTCTTCTTACTGTCTGCGGATGATCCACAACCCGCCATGAGGCCAACCCCCATGCTGCAAACAATTAAGACAGTCACCATTTTTTGAATCATTTTCTTCATTTTTTTCTTTTCCTTTCCTGCTTTAAAACGTTCTTTTTTCTTCAATGTATACTTATACACTGTAAGCTAAAGTGTATCATTTTTTTCCTTTCACCGCAACTAAATAATCTTTACAAATTTCCTTTATTTCTCTATGATAGAAGTAGTTTTTTTAGGGAGGTACCACCATGGAAATCGAACGAAAATTTTTAGTCTCATTGGATGAAATTCATTTGGAGGATTACAGCTTTCGCCTGATTGAGCAGGGCTATCTTTCCACCTCTCCGGTGGTGCGGGTGCGAAGAGACAATGATGAGTATTACCTCACCTACAAGTCCAAAGGTCTTATGGTCCGGGAAGAATATAACCTTCCCCTCACCAAAGAAAGCTATGAGCATCTAATAAAAAAATCAGACGGCGCCATTATATCCAAATGTCGCTATCTGATTCCTTATCTTTCATATACCATTGAACTGGATGTATTCCGGAAAGATCTCCGTGGCCTTGTTCTTGCCGAAGTGGAGTTTCCTTCTGTGCAGGAGGCAGATTCTTTTGTACCTCCATCCTGGTTTCTCAAGGACGTCACAGGTGATGCCCGTTATCAAAACTGTAACCTTATCGACGGTTTACCTCAAAACGTTTAAAGGTGGCCACACAGTCCCGTAACTGCTCAAATCTCATCTCCACGTCCCCGTCCGGGATAACCACATCCATGGATGCTGCCAGAGTATTTACAAGATGGTCTGATGCAAACTCTGAAATCACCCCTAAAAGGTTGTACTTCTCCTCATAAGTATCTGCATCCAAAAATAACATAATTGCATCTAATTCTGTCTCTATCTTCTTCACGTATTTTTCCTCTCTATATAAGTGATATGATTTTTTCGCCCTCAGCGACAAAATCTCTCTCCCTGCTGATCTCGTAATCCGGTCCCATAGCCATCACATCATATACCTCTTTCATAAGATCTTCTTCCGGCTCTTTTACCGTTGTAACGTTATTGACAACTCTTACAGGTTTTACAGGTTCCGGTTTTACAGGTTTCGGTTTTACAAGTTCAGATTTCACAACCCTTGGTTTTACAGGTTCCGCCGTACGGGGCTGGGATTCTCTTTTTTTCATATTCTCCACATAGGTACCGTAGGTAGAAGCCCGCTTTGGTTGAGCCGCCGTACTTTGCGTTTTCCCGGTCGCCTTCATCTTTTGCTTTTTTTCCTTTGTGTCATCGGTTCTTTGTCGTAAACGTATGCTTACAACAAACATTATTATAATAACCGCCAGTTTCATAACTGATACCATAAAATCGCCTCCTACAATGCGAAATACTTGGTTTTCTTAATGACCTCCGGTATCTCTGCCGGACAATTTACTGTAAATCTTTGATGTTCTACCTCTCCCATTCCATAGGCCGCATAGATAAAAGGTATTCCGGCCTCCCGGCTGGCTTCCAGATCCTTTATGGTATCTCCGATGTAAATCGCCTTGTCAATATCACATCGCTCCATCAAAATCTGTATGTTGCGTCCCTTTTGTTTTCCGGTTCTTCCGTAGTTTTCAAAATCTTCAAAATACGGTTGCAACTCACAGGATTCCAACAACGCCTCAATATATCCTTCCTGACAATTGCTGACGATGTAAAGGGAAAACTCCTCATGAAGCTGCTCTATTACGCTGCGAATTCCCGGATACAATACGCCGGGGTGACTTTTTATGTAATCAATTTCTTCCCTGCAGCAAATCTCAACAATTTCCTTTGCTCTTTCTTCGCCAACCTGGGTAAAAAGTCCTGCGTATTCATCCATGGTTCGTCCCATCATAGGCTCCACGTCAGATAATTTTAACTGCTTTGTGATATCCGGAAACTGTTTCAGGCTTTCATTCCAGGCATCGGTAATCACCGGCACCGCGTCCCACAAGGTTCCGTCAACATCAAAAATAATTGCTTTCTTCATTCTTATTGCTTGTTCCTTTTTATATATTTATAGAATCGATATTCCAAATCGAAGTAGGTCTGCTCTTCGCTGTCCTCTGCCACTTCCCAATCCGGATTCTCATCTAAATTTGCAAAATGCACATCCGCTTTGTATGCATAATCGATTTTTGTAACATGGGCGGTGTCGCACTCATCAAGAAGCATATTGTAAATGCTCTCTCCACCGATGACATACACATCATCGCTGTTGTAATCTTTTAACACATCCATCAGCTGCTGTTTACTATGTACCACAATTGCCCCGTCACACTGATATCCCTCATCACGAGTCAAAACAATGTTGGTTCTATTCTTTAACGGACGTTTCCCCGGAAAACTTTCCAGTGTCTTTCTTCCCATAACCACCACATTGCCTGTGGTTGTCTCACGGAAAAATTTCATATCATCCGGTATACTCACCAAAAGCTTGTTGTCGCATCCAATGCCCCAGTTCTTATCTACCGCTACAATAATTTTCATATTGGCCTCCTATACTGCAATTGGAATATTTTTAATCTGCGGACCGTATTCATAGCCCTCCACATAAATATCATCTGTGGTAAAATCATAAAAATCCGTAATTTCCGGATTCAATGTTACCTTTGGTGCCGGGTAGGTTTCCCTGCCGATTAACTCTTCCACCAAAGGAATGTGTTTATCATAAATATGAGCATCTGCAATCACATGCACCAATTCGCCTGCCACCATACCGCTTACCTGTGCAAACATCATCAATAAAATGGCATACTGACATACATTCCAGTTATTGGCCGCCAACACATCCTGAGATCTTTGATTCAAAATGGCATTTAAAACCAGTTTCTCTTCCCCCGGCTCCTTGGTCACATTAAAGGTCATACTGTATGCACAAGGATACAGATTCATTTCATGCAAATCTTCATGGTTATAGATATTGGTCATGATTCTTCTGCTGTACGGGTTATGTTTCAAATCAAACAACACACGGTCGGTCTGATCCATTTCCCCTTCTTTGTACTTGTGCTTCACACCCATCTGATATCCATAGGCCTTTCCGATACTGCCATCTTCATCTGCCCATTCATCCCAAATATGACTGTGCAGATCATGGATATTGTTGGATTTCTTTTGCCATATCCAAAGCACCTCATCTGCAGCACTTTTTATTGCTGTTCTTCTCAAGGTAATTGCAGGAAATTCTTTTCTCAAGTCATAACGATTCACCACGCCGAATTTCTTAACGGTGTATGCAAAGGACCCGTCTTCCCACTTTGGTCTTACCTTTTCTCCTTCTGTACTCATGCCATGATCGATAATATCTCTGCACATTTCTATGAAAATGTTATCTGCATTACTCATTCCTATAACCTCCGCCTTTACCTTTATTCCTATGACTGATAGCTTTCTCTCAACGCATGTCGATAGGTAAAATAATTAAACACATTGGCTGTCATTGGGAAATCTTTTCTCCAATTAAACTTGGTCTCTGCTTCCAGACCGTGATTCTTACACCAGTTAAGAATGGTTTTTAAAGTAACCGATTCCGAATCTCTTACAATTCTTCTAAGATACGGCATCAAATACTCATCCTTTTCCGGATTAATTGAAATAAACACACTTACATTATAATATTTTACTTCTACAATATTCTTCTCCATAATGTCCCCCAAGAAAAAAATGTCTCAAGGTTAATTATATAATTTTTTCATCTTAATTGGTAGTTTTTTATTTTAACAATTTGTCTTGACAATTCCACCCATTATCCATTATAATTCAACTTGTGTTTGACAACTTAATAAACGTGCGCGAGTGGCTCAGTTGGTGGAGTACAACCTTGCCAAGGTTGGGGTCGCGGGTTCGAGTCCCGTCTCGCGCTTTGAAAAGAATCGTATTTTACGATTCTTTTTTTGTTGACTACAAGTAAAAGCACCGTCTTATCCGGACGCTTGGGTAGGGCAGATACTTAACTTGCCCAGTTTTCCATGGCCTCTTGTCATCTTTACAACAACAAAAAAGGTAACAATGTTAACAAAAGAAACATTGTTACCTTAAAGATTACATTGTTTATTTGGATTCTCCAAGTTGGAACTGTTTACACATTTCTTCGGCAAACTGAATCGGATACAACTGAACCATAGAGGAATCCAGCAGTTCTCCCACTTTCATTTTGAAAGAAATCTTAACAAAGTGATCCAGTTGGGATTCAAACATTTTCTCAAAGTTCTTAACGGAATCCACATCAATGGAATTTAATACCGGAGTACTGATATCGACTGCTTCTCCAAGCATTTCCGCCATAGAGCTTGCCGCTCTACCCATCATCTGGTTCATGGCCTCAGAGATTGCGGACAGGTGAAGATCTGTTACTTCTCCTTCCAGGTTGGTTCCGGGACCTCCCATCATAAGGTCCGTCAGACAAAGTACATCAGGGGCTTTCAAAATAAATACATTATTTCCGCTTAAGCCTTTTACATAATGTACCTGAACAAAAATACAAGTCTTTTCATAATCATCAAGGGCTTCACTACGCTTAATAATCTGCAATTTCGGTGTTGTAATATCTACCCTTTGATTTACCATAATACTTAAATTGGTTGCCGCATTTCCCATGCTAATATTTGCAATCTCGCACAATTCATCGGATTGTTCTTTGGTCAGTTTGAACGTATCCATAACGTACCCCCTTTACAATATGTGTTCATTTTATCATAGGAATATCTTTATCACAATTTAGTTTCCACAATGTTCACACAAAAAACCCAATATATCATTATAAACCTCTTCACGTCCCACTTCATTTAGTGTTTCGTGACGCATGTTCTCATAAAGACGCATCCGCAATTCGTCGTGCTGACGCTCATAAAGTCGATCGTACACTTCCCGCACTCCTTCGCCATAATCTCCCACCGGATCCATGTCTCCACTGATTAAAAAGAACGGCAAATCCGTTGGCACCGCCTCATACCATGCATCAGAAGACACATAGCGAAGCACGGATAAAAGATCCTCATACGCAGCAGCGGTAAAAATAAACATATCATATTTGTCCTTCATATAGGCATCCACCACGCTTTCATCCCGGGTCAGCCAATCGTAGTCTGTACGCACAGGATGATACTTTTTATTATAGGAGCCAAATGACACTTTGGTAAGAAACGGGCTGCGATAACGCTCTCCCTTAAATTTGCGAACCAGTCGAATCATTTGAAGTCCGCTGTTTACCATTTTGTTGGTTCCGCCTGTTCCGGAACAAATGTAACCGGCATACTCATCGCCGTACTTTGCAATGACTGCTCTGGAAATAAAAGATCCCATACTATGGCCAAAAAGAACCACCGGCAAGTCCGGATACTGTTTCTTGATTACCACGGTCATGCGATGCACGTCTTCCACCATGTACTTCCATCCGTTTTGACTACCCATATATCCCAGGTCATCATCGTTCAAAACACTTCCCTTATGCCCAAGATGGTCGTTTCCGCACACCAAAAAACCATGAGCGGTAAAAAAAGCAATGTGAGGTTCATAGCGTTCCACGTACTCACACATTCCATGGGAGATTTGCATAATGCCCTTGATTTCTCCCTGCGGCTTGTAAACATAATACTTAATGGTGTTTACTCCGTCTTTACTTTTGTAATTACCGGTTGTCTTGTTAAAATCCATCCCTGCTCCTTTCCTTTACGAAAAATATGCACACAAAAGCTGATACAATGCCAGTTCATCCTCTGCTCCCATACACTCTCTTGCAGAATGCATGGCCAACATCGGAACTCCAATATCTATGGTCTTTACCGGAGACATGGAAGATGCAAGGGAACCTAAAGTTCCGCCCCCACGCTCATCGGAACGGTTGACAAATTTTTGATAGGAAATGTTGTTATCCAGGCAAAGAGAAGCCACAATTCCCACCGCCTCACAGTCCGTCGCATAGGACTGAACACAGGCTTCTTTGATTACCATACCGCCATTTAAAAGAGGTTTGTTGGTAATATCGGTCTTGGCCTGTTTATTCGGGTGCATGGCATGGGCCACATCCACCGATAAAAGAGTACCGTTGTACAATCCCATAATGCGCTGCTCCTCGGTTCTTCCAAGGGCAATCTGCATCTTATCGATTAAATGATTCAAAACCATGGAATCTGCACCTTGCTTTGTTTTGCTTCCGATTTCCTCATGGTTAAAAAGGGCAATCAGGGAAATACTTTCCTTGTCACTTCCATCCAGCAACCCCTGCACCAACGCACATACGCTGGTTAAATCATCCAGTCTCGGAGATGAAATCAATTCCTCTTCAAGTCCCACAAACTCCGGCTTTTCCGGATTATAAATAAACAATTCATAATCCAAAATATCTTCCATTGCAACATCCAATTCTTTTGCCAAATAGGATAAAAAGAAATTGTCCTCCTCAAGAGATTCTTTTACCATTCCCAGAATTGGCAAAAGATCTGTCTGTCGATTTAATTCCACCCCTTTATTCACATCACGATTCATATGAATGGCAAGATTTGGAATGGTTAAAATATGTTTTTTCGCGTCAAACAATTCCACCTTTGGCTGCCGGCTTCCCTTTTCCCTGATTGCAATTCGTCCTGCCACTGAGAGGGGCCGATCCAGCCAGGTATTCAAAATCGGGCCTCCGTACACTTCCACGTTCACCTGGGCATACCCTGCCCCGTTCACCTCCGGAGCCGGTTTTATATGAAGGCAAGGATGGTCTGTATGTGCTGCCGCCATTTTGATCATACTGTTTTCTGTAACCTTCTCTCCTATGCGAAATGCAAACAGCGATGAATCATTATGTTTTACATAATAGGTTCCTCCCTTTTGCAATTTCCAGGACTCCGTCATTTTCAATGACTGATAGCCTGCCCCCAAAAGCTTTTCTTCCACGTAGCTCACCACATGAAAGGGTGTAACTCCCGCTTCCAATAATTGAAATAATTGTTGATTTATCTGATTCTTATTCATGTTCCCCTCCGAATACATCATTGTTAGCAATATTATAGCATTTTTAATAAAGCTTGTTTATTAATTTTTTCAGTTTTATAATAGGGTGGGAGGAATCATATGATTGCATTACAATTTGAGGAAATCAAACCTTTTATGAATAAATTACTGGCAGACACCATGTTTCATAATTTTATTCTGTCAGGTGCCACCATTGTCAACGGCGTGTCCTACACCGTGGAGGGCCATACTGTTTTTTCCAAAGTTCAGCCGGTGCTTTTTTCCATGGTGAAAGGCTCTGAAACTCCGTCTTACATGAAGATGGTATTTTCTCTGTCGCCGGAAAACATCAAAAGTACCCTTGCTTCCATTCATTCCGAGCTTTTACCGGAAGAAATCGGGGGCATGTTCATCAATATCACCTTTCAGGATGGCAAACTCTTTGCCACCACCGGGGTTTCTTATGCAATATTCACAAAGGATCATGCTCTGGAAGGGGAATGGGACCGGCTTGTAAAGTTGTTTTTTACTAAAAATAACCTATTTTTTGAGACTCTATCATAAATTTTGAAATATTGTCGAAAATTTATTGTCGAATATGTGTACATTTTTCCTTTACATAGAATTTTCTGTATGCTACAATGAAATTGCTAAATATTCGTTAAATATGGAGGACAAGAAAAAATGGCACAGGGAACAGTTAAGTGGTTCAACAACACAAAAGGATACGGATTTATTTCTGACGCGGAAGGACAGGATATTTTCGTACACTTCTCCGGAATCAGCATGGACGGATTCAAGACACTTGAAGAAGGTGCTAACGTTCAGTATGAAGTAACCGAAGGTTCTAAAGGACCACAGGCTGTAAACGTATCCGTTATTGCATAAATCGTTAGAGCAGTAAGAATAAGTTTATCAGTTTATGTTTAAGAAAGAAAAAGCTTATCGTCACACACGATAAGCTTTTTTCTTTATTCTACGCCATCGCTGGTACTGCTGGTCAGGTATGTATCAATGGCATAGGTCAATAGTTTTTTTGAGTCTGTAAATCTGCCGGATTTGGTATCGTGCAGCACCACACTGATGTATGTTTTATCATAAACAGTAACTGCTGCCACAAGGCATTTTCCGGCTTTGCCTGTGGTTCCCGTTTTTAGGCCGATACAATCTTTTACGTAGTTGGCTGTATTCCTATAGAGCAGAGCGTTGGTGTTGTACCAGGTAAAGGTCTTACCGCTTACGATTTTCACCTTGGCGTAGTTCTTTTTTACAATGTCTGCAATCATAGGATAGGCAAGAGCCTTCTTTCCGATCAGTGCCATATCGTAAGCACAGGTGTAATGATTTGTGGCATCGTAGCCGTCCGGAGTTACAAAATTGGAATTGGCACAGCCAATGTCTTTTGCGATTTTGTTGCAGTAAGCCATGAATTTTTTGATGGCTTTTTTTTGCGAGATGATTTCATCACCGGCCAGGCTCCTGCCGCCTTTTACCGCAAGAATGTAGGCTGCATCACAGCCGGACGGAAGAAGCAATCCGGTTAAAAGGTGTTCCAGTTTGACTTTCTGGCCTTTTTTAAAGCCGGCCTTGCTGGCATCCCAGGCTGCCCGATTCACCTCAGATCCGATTTTCATAGTTTCATCCTCATCCAAAAGTTCACATGCTGCAATGGCAGTGATTAATTTGGATGTGCTGGCAGAAGGAGTTTTCTTCAATGCCGACTTTTGGTACAGCACGCTTCCGGTATCCACATCCATTAAAATAGAATAGTCTGCAGCAACGCTTAACCCTTCCGGATTTTCAATGGCCAGAGCTTCCTTTGCCACCTCTTTGTTGGAGGCCGCAAAGGTGTTAAGCGGAGATGTTACCGTGGTAACAATCATTACCGCCAAAAGCAGCCTTGCCAAAATCTTCTTCATTTCTTTCATAATTCAAGCTCCCTTCATCCAATCTCTCCAAACAAACAGAAATACCACCGATTGGAGAATTTCGGTGGTATTTCCTAGCTCATGATTACTTTATTAGCTGAGGACATTCCCCTTGGGATTCCTCCTTAGCTACACGTATATGTTAACAATGTCTGTTTTTTTCACTACACCATTGTATCACCGATGAGCTATAATTAAAAATAATGATTCATTATGAATTCAATAAGCAATCGCCTATGCCTATTCTGCCACATGTTCCGGCAACTCTTTTTCCTTTTCCGGAAGTTTGATAAAATCACGCATGTGAATTAACGGGCCGCCGGTTTTATCCAGGTATTCCTTGGTGATTACCACTTCGCCGATGTTGTCATCCTTTGGTGTTTCATACATAATATCCAGCATAAATTCTTCGATGACGGCACGAAGGGCTCTTGCTCCCACCTTCTTTTCACTGGCCTTCTTGGCGATCTCATGAAGAGCCTCATCCGTGAAGGTTAATTTCACCTCGTCCATCAAAAGAAGCTCCTGATATTGCTTGATAATGGCATTCTTCGGCTCTTTCAAAATACGCACCATCATGTCCTCATCTAAGGCATCCAGGGCAAAAAGCACCGGAAGACGACCGATAAATTCCGGAATCATACCAAAATTACGCACATCCTCCACCGTCACTCTGCGAAGAAGGTTCGGCTCGTTATCGTATTTATCTTTTAAATCTGCCAAAAATCCAACCGATGCAGCCTTGTTTAACCGTTCCTTGATTACCTGTTCCATGTCCGGAAATGCTCCGCCACAGATAAAAAGAATATCCTTTGTATTCACGGTAACAAGAGGAACCATGGCATTTTTACTGTTGGCTCCCACAGGAACCTCCACCTCAGACCCCTCTAAAAGTTTCAGCATCCCCTGCTGTACGCTTTCGCCGGAAACGTCTCTTTGATTGGCATTCTTCTTCTTGGCAATCTTGTCGATTTCATCCACAAAAATAATACCATGTTCTGCACGTTCCACGTCATTGTCTGCAGCGGCAAGAAGCTTTGATACCACACTTTCAATATCATCACCAATGTAACCGGCCTCAGTTAAAGAGGTGGCATCGGTAATGGCAAGTGGCACATCAAGAAGTCTTGCCAGGGTTTTTACAAGGTAGGTTTTACCACAACCGGTAGGTCCGATCATCAGCATGTTGGATTTTTCAATCTCCACCTGACTTTCTTTCTCGTGGGAAATTCTCTTGTAGTGATTGTATACCGCAACGGACATGACCTTTTTGGCATGCTCCTGACCAACTACATACTGATCCAGCTGTTCTTTGATTTTATGAGGCGCCGGAATGTTGTGAATATCAAACACCGGTTTCTCTTTTTTCTTTTTCTTGCTTTTCTTAACTCGCTGGTTTCTGGGAATGCCGTCCATTCCGTTAAAGTCCCCTAAATTCAGGAAACGAATACCCGGCATTTTACCGGATGAAGATTTCTCTTCCTCCGTTTCTTCCCCGTCTTCTGTTTCCGTAGTCATCTGTCCCATGTTCGAAAAAGAAGGATCCATCATCAGATCCTGTGGCATCATACCCGAACCTCCCATGGTATCGAAGGTTCTTTGCATACAATCCACACAGATACAAATATTCTGCGGAATATGAAGCATACGTCCAGCCCGTGACTCCGGACGTCGACATATGTAACATATTTCTTCGTATTCTTTGTCGTTATCTTCTTTATCTACGTTTGTCACATTTCCTTTATCCATTCTACTCTCCTATATCCTAAGCTTCCGGAAGTTTACCGTAGCGATACGCCTCCAGTAATTTTTCCAGATCTTTCATATTCTGGGCCAATTCCCTTCCGGTGTCCGTATCTTTTACCAGACGACGCTTGGTGGCATGCACCGCAAGCACCTGATGTGAGAATACATCGGTCTCCTTTTCCACCGCATCTTCAATGGAGGTAAAAGGTTCGTGAGAAACCAATACCATGCCATAGGAATTGTAGGTCAAAGTATAGCCTGCAATACCGGTGGTTCCCTGATAAGCTTTGGAGAAACCACCGTCGATGGTAAGGACTTTCCCGCCACATTTTACCGGGGACTCGCCCTTTGTAACCTTCACCGGCATATGGCCGTTGATAATATGGCACTCGTCTCCGTCGCCGCAAAGGCCAAAGTCTTCCAGAATTGAATTTACTACTTTTTCATTTTCCAAATATTTATAATAAGAGTTTCCGTGCTCTTTATGAATTGCCTTATCTGCTAAAAAGTAACGCTCAAAGGTAGCCATTTTGCTTTTACCAAAAAGCGGAGAACCTGCAGCAGTCCAGCACCACCAGTGGACGTTGCTCTTTGTTGGCACATGAGGCTCTCTCTTGTAATAAGCATTACGAAGTTCCTTCTCCAAAATGTCATAAAGAGCTTTTCCTTTGTATACTTTTCCGTCAACTTCCACTTCTTTAAAGCTTCCGTCTTCATTTAACGGAAGGCATCCGTGGAACAACAGCTGATTGTTGGCAATCTTATACAATCTTCCCTTGTCATAGAGGAAACGAATATGACGCTGCAGTTTCTCGCTGCCTAAAAAGGCCTGCTGCATACGTTTCATCACATCTTCCTCTTCCGGTGTTAATTGATATGGGTTCTTTGGATCTAAGGTTGGGAATTTTTTATCCAAAAGAGGATATTCCTTTCCTTCTACCATAACCGTTCCCTTTTCCAAATCAATGGTTTCCAGTAACAGACGGTCATCCATATGAAATTCCGGATGGTCCTTGATTAACTGCCCCTCCAGTTTAAACTGAATAATGGAGATTGCTTTGTGAATCTTCATATCCAGATTTTGTTCTTCTTCTTTATAATCCTCAGGACGATAATGAATATCAAAACATTCGCAAGGATCATCCAGGTAATGATCTAAGGTAAAACGCACCAGCGGTAAAACGTTGATTCCATAACCATCCTCTAAAATATCCAGGTTTCCGTATCTTGCACAGATTCGAAGCACAGTTGCCACAGATACCATATGTCCACAGGCTGCTCCCATCCAAAGAACATCATGATTTCCCCACTGGATGTCAATGGAATGGAGATTCATCAAATCGTCCATGATTTTATCAGGGTACGGTCCTCTGTCAAAAATATCTCCGATAACATGAAGATGATCCACAGTGAGACGACGAATCAAATCCGAAAAAGCCACAATCAATTCCTGTGCTCTTCCGGTGTGAATCACCTGATCAAAAATTGCATCGTAATATCCTTCCAAATCGCTGATTTCGGAACGATTACTTAACAGTTCTTCCATTACATAAGAAAAGTCCTTTGGCAAAGCCTTTCTTAATTTTGATCTGGAATACTTAAAAGAAGCTCTCTTGGCCACCTTTACAAGACGGCGAAGGGTGATTCCATACCACTCTTCCGGATTCTCCTTGTCTGCAAGAACCTTTTGCATCTTCTTCTCCGGATAATAAATCAATGTGGCAAGACTTCTCTTTTCCTGCTCTGTAATGGTATGTCCAAAGGTATCTTCAATCTTGCGCTTCACTGCGCCGGAACCGTTACGCAAAATATGAGTAAACTGTTCATATTCCCCGTGAAGGTCGGTAACATAATGCTCCGTTCCCTTTGGCAGATTCATAATTGCGCTTAAGTTAATCATTTCAGTTGCAACACTTTGTCTGTTTGGATACAACTTCCCCAATACTCGTAAATACTTCTCTTCCATACTTTGTTTATTCGCCTTTCTTAGCTATTACGTCAGACATGGAATACATGCCCGGTTCTTTGCCTGCTAAAAACTTCGCTGCCGCAAGTGCACCTTTACCAAAAATGTCACGAGAATATGCACTGTGAGAAATGGTGATTACCTCATCCATTCCTGCAAAAATCACATCGTGTTCTCCCACAATAGAGCCCCCTCTCACTGCAGAAAAACCAATCTCGTTGTCAGGACGTTCTCTTCTTACCGAAGATCTGTCAAAAGTGTAGGTATATTTGTGATCTGCTGCCTCGTTAATGGCATCACCAAGAGCAATGGCAGTTCCGCTTGGAGCATCCAGTTTATGACGATGATGCTTCTCCACGATTTCAATATCGAAACCTTCCTCGCTCAACACACTTGTGGCCTTTTTTAACAGGTCCATCAGTAAATTCACACCAAGGGACATATTGGCCGAACGTAAAACGGCAATCTCCTTTGACGCTTCCTTTACTTTATTTAATTGCTCTTCACTTAATCCTGTGGTACATAAAACCACCGGAAGCTTTTTCTCTATACAATATTTCAACAAATTATCTGTTGCTTTTGCATTGGAAAAATCTACAACTACATGGGCTTCCCGGTCACATTGATCAATGGATGTCACTACCGGATAAGAATTCTGCCCACCGGCAAAAGGGTCCACTCCCGCTACAATCTCCACATTTTCATCTTCTTCAATGAGTTTACTGATTACCTGACCCATACGACCGTTACAGCCGTGCATAATTACTTTTATCATATTATTTCTCCTTTGCAGTTTCTTCCAAGAATAAGTATAACAATTTTACCTTGTAATTGTAAAGTTTCCGTAAAAGTTAAGGTAAAATACGGCGGAAAAACTGCCACTATGTATTTGACCATCGAAGAGTATGACGAAGATGACGACGACGATGATTGGGACGACTGGTATTAAATCTCACGCAAACAATAAAACAGGAGCTTCAGTTCTTACAAGCTGAAGCTCCTTTATACGTTTTCACTTCTATATTAATTAAGTAATCCGTACTCTTTCATTGCTTTTTTAAGTACTTCCACATTCTTCTCATCCATCTCACACATTGGACTGCGGAATGCTCCGGCCTCTTTGCCCATAAGGTTTAAGGCGGTCTTCA
>JAILCP010000052.1 GCA_024680055.1 Lachnospiraceae bacterium
TTTGTTTCATATATTGATAGTTGAAGATGATAAGGATTTAAATAAAACGGTATGTGAATACCTGAAGGCAAAGGGCTACGAAACAACGGGGTGCATGGATGGACAGGAAGCCTTTGATGAGATGTACGGTAAAACCTACGATTTAATTATATCGGATATTATGATGCCGGGAATTGACGGATTTGAGTTTGCAAAAACAGTACGAAAACTCAATGAAAACGTTCCGATTCTTTTTATGACCGCCAGAGAAGATTTTGAGGCAAAGCAAAAAGGTTTTATGGCAGGAATTGATGATTACATGGTAAAACCAATTAATCTCGAAGAATTGACATTACATGTAAGGGCGCTTCTTCGGCGTGCGGGAATTGCCAACACCAAAAGACTGGAAATCGGAAGTCTCATAATGGATACGGATGAACATATTGTAACGGTAAAAGGGGAAGAGATTCCCCTTACCCAACGAGAGTTTAACATTTTGTTTAAACTGCTCTCTTTTCCAAAGAAGACCTTTACAAGAGGTCAGCTTATGGACGAATTCTGGAATATTGACTCGGATGCCACACCAAGGGCTGTGGATGTGTACATGACAAAGCTTCGTGACAAGTTTTCAGACTGTGAAGATTTTGAAATTGTAACAGTGAGAGGGCTTGGATATAAGGCTGTGCCAAAGGAGTAGATGCATATGAAACAGAAAACAACCAGTATTTTTTCGCTAAAACGTTATGTGATTATTTTTTTGTTTATTGGCTTTGTGGTGACCTGCAGTTTTTATTTGTTTTTAAGTTCCTTTGATTTCACCGGAGAGCAGATACGGGACAACGCCATTTTTACTTTTTTAAATATTTTGTTTTTGAGCCTGATATTCTGTGTGTTTGATGGGATTCAGAGGAAAATTACCATAGAAAGGCCGGTGAAAAAGATATTAAAAATGACAGATGAACTGGCAAGAGGAAATTTTTTTGCGGGGGAAGACAAGGTATCCACGTTCCCGGGGCGCAACGAGTTTGATATTATTGCAGAAAATATCAATAAAATGGCAGAGGAACTTTCCGGAATAGAAACTTTGCGGACGGATTTTGTTTCCAATGTGTCTCACGAGTTAAAAACACCTTTAGCGGTGATTGGTAATTACAGCACCATGTTACAGGCGCAAGAGTTGCCAAAGGAAAAAAGAATGGAGTACGCAGTTGCAATTTCAGAGGCCACCGGAAGACTGTCTGAGCTGATTACCAATATTTTAAAGTTGAATAAGCTGGAGAATCAGCAGATCTATCCGGAAAAGCAGACCTATAATCTATCCGAGCAACTTGCGGAATGTATCCTTGGATTTGAGGATGTGTGGGAAAAAAAGAATATCATTCTGGATACGGATATGGATGATGAGCTTACAGTCACCACAAATCAGGAGCTTTTATCCCTGGTGTGGAACAATCTTTTATCCAATGCGTTTAAGTTTACCGATGAGGGAGGAACGGTGCTTGTGACTGCCAAAAGGGCAGGAGAAAAGGTGCAGGTATCCGTGTCGGACACCGGATGTGGTATTTCGGAAGATACGGGAAAACACATCTTTGATAAGTTTTATCAAGGGGACACCTCCCATGCGACAAAGGGAAACGGACTGGGACTGGCACTGGTGAAACGGGTGATTGATATTTGCGGTGCGGAAATTTCCGTGAGCAGCACCCTTGGAAAAGGAACCACATTTACGGTTACTTTTTAATAAAACAGAAACAAAAGTGAAACATAACAAAAATATTTCCTCCCTATAATTAGGACCATAGAAAGAAACAAAAAAACAACTTAACGGAGGAAATAAAAATGAATAATACAAACAGTTTTGAGTACAACTACAGTGCAGATAAGCAGAGAGAAATTGAAGGAATCTTAAGGAAGTATGTAGATGACAATGGAGATGTGTATGAACAGATCGTAACACTGGATAAAAAGGCAGAGAGGAGAGGAACGGTTATGTCAGTTACTATGGGAGCTATCGGAACTTTGATTATGGGCATCGGAATGAGCATCATTATGGTAGGACAGGTTGCCTTTTTTGCAATCGGTGTTTTGGTAGGAGTTATCGGGCTTGGGATTATAAGCCTGGCATATCCGCTTTACAAAAAGATTACCCAAAAGGACCGGGAAAAAGTTGCAGTGGAAATTATTAATCTTTCAAGTCAGGTGCAGTAATAAAGTAAACATAAAGGAGGAACAGATATGAAGAGAATTATTTTTGTAGTGGCATGTGCAGTTGTGGGAGTGGCAGCGCTTCTAACAAGAAAAAGAAAAGCAGACGTTGTTTCATAGATTCCGGAAAAATCCCCTGAGAAGACTGTTCTCAAGGGATTTTTTTTTGTGGGAGCAGGTTGAAATCGCAATACTTGACTTTTTATCCGGAAAGAAGAATAATGAATGCAATACTAGGATAAAAGGTGCGAAATATGAGTGAAAATAAAATAAAAGTAGTGTTGATTCACGGTCAAAACCATAAAGGATCAACTTATCATATTGCAAATATATTGGCAGAATCCATGATGGGAGAAACAAAAGAATTTTTCCTTCCAAGAGACTTTGGAGAATTTTGTCTGGGATGTAATACCTGTTTTTATCAGAGTGAGACAAAATGTCCCCATTACGAGAAGTTAAAACCTATTACAGCGGCCATGGATGAGGCGGATATTATCATTCTTACAAGCCCGGTGTATGTTTTTCATGCAACGGGAGCAATGAAGGCGTTTCTTGATCATTACGGACATCGCTGGATGGTGCATAGACCTAGCGAAGGAATGTTTCATAAACAGGGAGTATGTATTTGCACTGCAGCAGGCGCCGGTATGAAATCCACGTTAAAGGATATGAAAGACAGCATGTTCTTTTGGGGGATTGGAAAATACTATGGATACGGTAAGAGAGTGGCAGCCACTCGCTGGGAAGAAGTGAGCCCTGAGAATAAGCAAAAATTTCAAAAGGATATGAAAAAATTGGCCCAAAAGCTGGTAACTCAAAAGGGGCATGTAACACCCGGATGGAAAACCAAAGCCATGTTTTTGGTAATGCGAAAAATGCAACAAAAAGCTTTTTTTCCAAATGATCGGTCTTATTGGGAAGAAAGGGGATGGCTTTCCAAAAAACGTCCATGGTTATAGAGTAGTTGCTGTTAGAGGCTACTGATAATTCGGTTTTTTCCATGCCTTTTACCGTGATATAGTTTTTCGTCGGCATCATTGATAACCTTTTCGTAATTGGAAATATTATCACTGACAGAAAGACCCATGGTTACGGTAAAGTGTATGGTAGTATTGTCAATTGTGATTTGATTTTTTTCAACCTTGTTTAGGATTGTTGTAAGATTCTGTAGAGCCTGGGATTCAGAGGTGTCAGGCATATAGATTATAAACTCTTCACCACCCCAGCGAACTACGATATCCTTTTCTGATACATTTTCCATGAGAAGTGATGCCAGAGACGTTAAGGCGACATCACCAAATTTATGTCCATAGGTGTCATTGATGGATTTAAAACCATCAATATCAATCATTGCAATGGAATAGGTGTGTGTAGTCTTCAGCGCATTGTTCATTTCTTCATAAAAGAATCTGCGATTATATAATCCTGTAAGCTGATCGTGGGTATTATTATATTTCATAACCGCTCTTGTCTGTTCCTGATCCCGTTTATATAAAACGGATACATATTGTATGTTTATAAGAGAGATAATCATATTGGTCAATATGATTAGGCCACGATGGTCATCGAAGTTCACCTGGGGACCAAGACGAAGTACTATATGTTTTTCGGTGATAATAAAAATAAGCACAGTGGTTATAAAACCGGACAACTGTAAAATAAAGAGTTTAAACGCATCTACATATGCCAAATAAAAAATAACGGCAACCATACCCATCGGGAAAAATAAAAATCCCATGGTACCTTCGGTCAATAATTCTCCCAAAAAAGAAAAGGTAAGAATTTCATAATATGCAATTATAATATTTCTGGGGTCATTGTTTTTTTCTGTTGCCAATAGAAGAATATAGATAAAACAACTGATGCCGTTGAGAATAGCTAAGGATAGAGCGCCATAAAAGAAAAAGGCGCAAAAAAACAAAATATGAACAATAAGGCATAAAAACAGTGAATAATTGTCTTGACAACCGTATAAGCCGCAGATATAATCGATAATGTAGTTATCGATAATCGCATAATCAATACGGAATCAATAACTAGAGTCACAGAAATGTGGCTCTTTTATTAAAATCAAA
>JAILCP010000058.1 GCA_024680055.1 Lachnospiraceae bacterium
GTCAGTCCTGTGTTTGGCAGTATTGAGCCGTCAAAGATTGTGGAATACTTAATAGAAGAAAAGCTGGTTTTTGTAACAATGCAATTACAGATGCATAAGTTTATCTGGGATCCGGATCAACGAGGTGTATAGTGAGGATGAGAAAATGGCAATAGATAAGAAAGCAATTGAGGAACATATAAAAGGAATTCTGGTGGCTCTTGGGGAGGACCCGGAGAGGGAAGGATTAAAGGATACCCCAAAGCGTGTGGCAAAAATGTACGAAGAGGTGTTTGAAGGAATCTCATATACCAATGAGGAAATAGCGGCCATGTTTGACAAAACCTTTGAAGACGACCTGGACTTTGAAAGTGACAGCCATGATATGGTGGTGGTAAAAGATATTGATATTTTCAGTTATTGCGAACATCACATGGCTCTGATGTATGACATGAAGGTGGCAGTGGCCTACATTCCAAATAAAAAAGTCATCGGCCTTAGTAAAATTGCCCGTATTGCGGACATGGTGGGAAAAAGATTACAGCTTCAAGAACGTATCGGAAGCGATATTGCGGATATTATGGAAATTATCACCGATGCAAAGGATGTGGCGGTGGTCATTGAAGGCTGCCACAGTTGCATGAGCGCAAGGGGCATAAAAAAGAGCCGGGCAAAAACCGTAACCACCACATTTCGCGGTGCGTTTAAAGAGGATAGTGCATTGCAGATGAGACTGCAGATGTCTCTTATGAATTTTAATCAAAAAGGGGAAGTAGAATAATGAAAGCATTGGTTTTATCCAGCGGTGGAGTGGATTCCACCACCTGCCTTGGAATGGCGATTGAAAAATACAAAAAAGAAAACGTTTTATCCTTGTCCATGTATTATGGTCAGAAGCATGAAAAGGAGTTAAAAGCGGCAAGAGAAGTGGCAAAGTATTATGGTATCGAACATATGGAACTGGATTTGGCAACTATTTTCAGCTATAGCAATTGCAGTTTGTTAAAGCAGTCGGATGAGGAAATTCCTCAGGAAGCCTACGATGAACAGCTGAAAAAAGCAGAGGGAAAACCGGTTTCCACCTATGTGCCATTTCGAAACGGATTATTTTTATCCACAGCAGCTTCCATTGCACTGTCAAGGGATTGCAGTGTGATTTATTACGGGGCACATAAAGATGACGCAGCGGGAAGCGCGTATCCGGATTGTTCCAAAGCCTTTAATGATGCAATGGGAACTGCGATTTACGAAGGCAGCGGTAAACAGCTCCATATTGAAGCTCCGTTAATTGATATGAACAAAGCTTCTGTGGTAAAAGAGGGCCTTCGGTTAAAGGTCCCGTATGAGTTGACCTGGAGCTGCTACGAAGGTGGAGAGCAGCCTTGCGGTATTTGCGGAACCTGCATTGACAGACAACGGGCATTTGAAGCAAACGGGGTAAAAGACCCTGCATTGAACTAAGGAGAGAAAATTATGAGCGGAAGAACAGAGGAAGAGACAAAAGGAGTTACACTTCTTGGAAATCAGGGAACAAAATATCCGGACAATTATGCGCCGGAAGTATTGGAGACCTTTATAAATAAACATCCGGACAATGACTATTTTGTAAAATTCAATTGTCCTGAATTTACCAGCCTTTGTCCGATTACAGGGCAACCGGATTTTGCCAATGTGATTATTTCCTATGTGCCGGGAGAGCGCATGGTGGAAAGCAAGTCTTTAAAGCTGTATTTATACAGTTTCAGAAATCACGGAGATTTTCATGAGGACTGTGTCAATGTGATTATGAAAGATTTAATCAAGCTTATGGATCCGAAATACATTGAGGTCTGGGGTAAGTTCACTCCAAGAGGCGGTATCTCCATTGACCCATATTGTAATTACGGTAAGAAGGGAACCGCATGGGAAGAGGTGGCAAAAACACGTCTTTTCCAGCATGATATGTACCCGGAACGGGTGGATAACCGCTAAAAAATCCAATTATAATTTGACAAAAGAATGAGACTTCATTATAATTTTTTGTCGTAACGTGTTCTTTTTGTGAACATAGATTATAATTATTTTTTGGAGGAACTATGGAAAATATTTTTAAGCTGAAAGAAAATGGTACAAATGTACGTACTGAGATTGTTGCCGGATTGACAACTTTCATGACAATGGCTTATATCATTGCTTTGAATCCAAACCTTTTAACAGGATTTGGCGCAAATGGCGGACCACAGTTATGGAACGGTATCTTCCTTGCAACTTGTATTGCTTCTGCAGTCGGTATGTTTGTGATGGCATTTCTTGCCAACAAACCATTCGCAATGGCACCGGGAATGGGACTGAACAGTTTCTTTGCGGTTGTAGTCGGTAATATCGTGGGACTTACCGGACTTAGCTATGTGGAATCATTCCAGGCAGCACTTTGTATCATCTTTGTAGAAGGTATTGTATTCTTCGTTTTATCTATACTGAATGTTCGTGAGAAAATTATTGAAGCAATTCCACTTGGAATTCGTCTTGGAATTGCTCCGGCAATCGGACTTATGTTATTAAACATCGGCGTTGGTTCCAACGTGGGTGTATATTCTTCTGAAGGTGGTCCTTTCTATGTAATGAGAGACTTCTTCGGATCCCTCACTCCATCTGCTGCAAAGGCAATGATGGGCGATGGATATAACACAATGGTATTAACCGTTGTAACTATGAGTGTGGGACTTCTTGTGATTGGTGTTTTAAATCATCATCACGTAAAAGGATCCGTTCTTGCAGGTATGCTTGCTGCAAGCTGTGTATATTGGGCTGGAGAGGCAATGTTCCTTCATGTGAATCCGTTTGCTTCACTTAGCACTGCATCTTTTGCACCTGCTTTCGGAGACATGGCTGCAACCACATTGTTCAAATTTAACTTTGCCAACTTTGTAAAAATCGGATGGTTTACAATGATTACTTTAATCATTACCTTCTGTATTATTGATATGTTTGATACCATCGGAACATTGGTTGGTACTGCATCGAGAGCAGGAATGGTAGACAAAGAAGGCAATATGCCACAGATGAAAGAAGCTTTAATCGCTGATGCGGTAGGTACCATTACCGGTTCTTTAACAGGTACTTCCACAGTTACAACATTTGTTGAGTCTGCATCCGGTGTGGAAGCAGGTGGACGTACAGGACTTACATCTTTCACAACAGGATTGTTGTTCCTTGCATGTATGTTCCTTGCACCGATTGCCGCTATTATTCCGGCTGCTGCAACATCATCCGCTTTGATTTACGTTGGTATTATCATGATTTCAGGATTAAAGAATATTGACTTTACAGACGTTACTCAGTCTGTACCTGCAGCATTGATGTTAATTGCAATGCCGATTTCAGGTTCCATCGGACATGGTATCGGTCTTGGCTTAATTGCTTATACAGGAATTCAGCTCTTTACAGGAAATGCAAAGAAAGTATCTCTTTTGACCTACATTATTTCTTTGATTTTCGTTGTAAAATTCTTCCTTGTAGTCTAATTCGTTTGTTCAGGTTTTATAAGAAGTTTTTGGCTGTATGCAAGTTTTTGCATACAGCCTTTTTTAAATCGTTGAAGTTTGAAAAGTGAAAAATAATTGACACCAATACACAATAATGGTAATATAACAACGTATTTAGGAAAAATTCTGACTACTACTGATAATTTTTAGTAAAAATTATATTTTACTAAAAATTACGCAATAAGTAAATACAATGTCAGGATATTAGAGGAGGATTATTTTATGAAAAAGAAAGTTGTTGCCACGTTATTGTGTGCCACTATGGCCATTGGCCTTTTGGCAGGCTGCGGCGCTGCTAAGGAGGCTGACTCCGAAGGGGGCGAAGCATCAGAAAAGGTATTCCGATATGCAATCGGAACAGAGCCTACAACCTTAGATCCAACCAAGGGTAATTCCATCGGTGATAATGAAATTCAGCATGCCATTACCGAAGGTTTGGTTCGTAACACAGCAGGAGATGTTCAGCCGGGTAGTGCTGAGAGCTGGGATATTTCCGATGATGGATTGGAGTACACATTCCATTTGAGAGATGGTTTGAAATGGAGTGATGGAGAACCATTAACAGCGAAAGATTATGAGTATGGATGGAAGAGATTAATGAACCCTGAAACAGGTTCCATCTATGCATTTATCGGTGAGTATATTAAGAACGGATTAGAAGTAGAGAAAGGTGAGAAGGAAGTAGACGAACTGGCTGTAAAGGCAGTGGATGATCAGACACTTGAAGTTACTCTGGAAAGACCTACACCATACTTCTTAAGCTTAATCGGAAGCAGTGCTCAGTTTGCACCACTTCGTGAAGATGTGGTTGAAGAGTACGGTACAGACTTTGCTGCAACTGCAGACAAGAATGTGTATTCAGGACCGTTTGTTCTTTCAAAATCAGAAGACAATGAGTATGTTTTCGAGAAGAACAAAAACTACTGGAACATTGATAAGATCAACCTTGACCGTGTTGAAATTACATTGGTTGAGAAACCTGATACACAGCTTTCCATGTATGAAGCAGGAGACCTTGACTACGTATTGGTACCATCTGCATATGTTCCTGATTACAAAGATAAGGCAGAGACCTTTATGAATGGTAACACAGACTACTGCTTAATTAACCATGACTGTGACAATAAAGCTCTTCAGAACAAGAACTTCAGACTTGCATTGAACTATGCATTAAGCAGAAAAGATTATAATCAGCTTGCTAACTCTGATGTTTATAATGCATATAACAGATTGGTATTCTGTGGTTTAACTGCAGGTGACTCCACATACGGAGAAGAATACGAAGTTGACTCCTATCCGATGGAAGGAGATCAGGACAAGGCCAAAGATTACCTTGACAAAGCGTTAAAAGAATTAGGATACAGCAAGGCATCTGATGTTT
This sequence comes from Lachnospiraceae bacterium, assembly GCA_024680055.1. Taxonomy (GTDB): domain Bacteria; phylum Bacillota; class Clostridia; order Lachnospirales; family Lachnospiraceae; genus XBB1006. Next base: position 4,885 of record JAILCP010000058.1, read on the forward strand.
CTGTTGAAATTGTTACCGCTGATGCTGAAACCAGCAAGAAGAGTGCAGAAGTTCTTCAGAACTTATGGACCGAAAGCCTTGGAATCGATGTTAAGATTCGTCAGGTATCCTATACAGAAATGAATGCAGAAGTATTCCCGAAACATGATTTTGAAATCGGTATGACCGGATGGGGCCCTGATTACGACGATCCATACACCTATCTTGAATTATTCAAGTCAAATGGATCTTATAACCACTGCTTATACTCCAACAAAGAGTTTGATAAGTTGTTAGAGGCTTCCCAGACAGAGACTGACCAGGAGAAACGTATGCAGGAGTTATGTGATGCAGAGCAGATTATTCTTGATGACGGAGCATTTGTTCCTCTTCAGACAAGAAATGCTTACTACATGACCAATGAAAAGGTAAAAGGATTGAAATTCTACTTCTGTGCAATTAATATTGATTGGGTATACGCAGATATTGAAGAGTAATTCAAAATAGCATTAAGAAATAAAGAGCCTACAGAATAGCATTTGCTGATTTTATGTCAAAAGAGGTTATTGCCGTAGGCTCTTTTGATTGCTTTTTATAAGAAAAAGCAATTTGAAAATTATTCTTACAAAAATGTAAGGAATATAAAAATTTAATTAAGGATTTGATTTTTTCGTGGGAAGCAATTGACGTTATAAGAAATGTATGTTAGAATCAGAAACACTTAAGTGAGAAATCAGAAAATAAAGTTACAATCTTGCTAAAGACGAAACTTTATAACATATAGCGTTATTGAAGTTACTATTTTCATGAATTCCATTTAAGAGAAATTTCTTCATAATATCAAGGCGGGCCTGTGGTGAACACCACAGGCCTTTCTTGTGTTTCCTATTGTGTTTTAAACTGAAATAGGATATAATGACATTCGTGCCTCACAGAAGAAGGCATTAGAAAGGATGAAACGCTATGGCATTATTAGAGCAGTGGAGAAAGATTGCCTATAACGAACAGGCAAATCCAAATGAATTAAAGCAGTTTTGGCAGAGATACTTTGATAAGGAAACAATGATTTATGAGCAGTTATTGGCAGACCCTGATACAGAAGTTAAGGGAACAGTGAAAGAACTCGCTGATAAATATGAAATAGAAGTTATGGCTATGGTGGGATTTTTGGACGGAATTGACGAGAGTCTTGTTGAGCCTAATCCGATTGAAACCATGGAAGAGGATACTGTGGTTAGCCTTAAATTTGACAAGGCCAAGTTATATAAGAACATGGTGAAAGCAAAGGCAGATTGGTTATACAATTTACCTCAGTGGAAAGATATTTATTCTGAAGAAGAGTTAAAGGCATTATACAGAGAACAGAAAAACTCAACCACCATTCATGTGGGTAAGAAGATCGGAAGAAACGATCCTTGTCCATGTGGCAGTGGTAAGAAATATAAGAAATGCTGCGGTAAGAATGCATAATAGGGCTTGACTTTTAAGAGTTATGTGCTATCATACAGGTGAGTAAAACGTTGATGAGGACAGTAGAGTGCAGCTTGAAGTGACAGAGAGGGATATCACCGGTTGAGAGTATCCTGACGACAACGCATTTGAAGACCACCTCTGAGTGACCCCAATCAGGTCCGGTGATTCCGTTATCATCATAAATGAGAGGCTTATTTTATCCATAGAATAAGCAACTTGGGTGGAACCGCGTAGAATTACGTCCCTTGTATCAGTATTGCTGATACAAGGGATTTTTTATTTCCTTTGATCAGCACCAGATAGTGAATAAAGGAGGAAAACGATCATGAAAATTACATTGAAAGATGGATCAGTAAAAGAATACGCTGAAGCAAAAAGTGCATATGACATTGCACTTGACATTAGTGAAGGATTGGCAAGAGCAGCCTGTGCTTGTGAGATTGACGGTGAGGTAAAAGATCTTCGAACAGTCATTGATGGCGACTGCCACTTAAATATTTTAACAGCAAAGGATCCGGAAGGATTAAGAGTACTTCGTCACACAGCAGCCCATGTTATGGCAGAGGCTGTAAAACAGGTTCGTCCTGATGCTAAACTTGCCATTGGACCTGCAATCGATACAGGATTCTATTATGATTTTGACACAGAGCCATTCTCAAGAGAAGATCTTGATCAGATTGAAAAGGCAATGAAGAAAATCATCAAAAAGGGAGCTCGTCTTAACTATTACGAACTTCCGAGAGAAGAAGCATTAAAGAAAATGGAAGAGGCAGGAGAACCTTTTAAGGTAGAATTAATCCAGGATCTTCCGGAAGATGCGGTAATTTCATTCTATGAGCAGGGAGAATTTTTTGACCTTTGTGCAGGACCTCATCTTATGAACACAAAGGGAGTAAAAGCTTATAAATTAACATCTTCTTCCATGGCATATTGGAGAGGTGATGAAAACAAAGCAAGATTACAGAGAATCTACGGATCTGCATTTGGAACAAAAGAAGAACTGGAAGAGTACTTAGAGGCTCTTGAAGATGCAAAACGTCGTGATCACAACAAACTTGGTCGTGATATGGGATTGTTTACAACCGTTGATGTAATCGGTCAGGGACTTCCTTTGTTTAAACCAAAGGGAACAAAGATGATTATGAAACTGCAGCGTTGGATTGAAGATCTTGAGGACAATGAATGGGGTTATGTTCGTACAAGAACACCATTGATGGCAAAATCCGATCTTTATAAGATTTCCGGACATTGGGATCACTATGTGGATGGTATGTTTGTTTTAAACAAAGATGTGGAAGACAAAGAAACCATGGCACTTCGCCCTATGACATGTCCGTTCCAGTATTATGTTTATATGAGCGAGCAGCATTCCTACAGAGATCTTCCGTACAGAATGAGTGAGACATCCACATTGTTCCGTAACGAAGATTCCGGAGAAATGCACGGACTTACCAGAGTACGTCAGTTTACTATTACAGAAGGACATCTTGTGGTTCGTCCGGACCAGATGGTAGAAGAATTCAAACAGTGTATGGCACTTGCAAAATATTGTCTTGAAGTACTTGGTGTAGAAAGTGATGTAACTTACCATTTATCCAAATGGGATCCTGAGAATAAGGAAAAATACATCGGTGACGCAGAGGTTTGGGAAGAGACAGAGGGACATATCCGTAACATTTTAACAGAGCTTGGCGTTAACTTTACAGAGGATGTGGGCGAAGCTGCATTCTACGGACCAAAGGTTGATATTAACGCAAAGAACGTATACGGAAAAGAAGATACAATGATTACCATTCAGTGGGATGCGTTGATTGCAAAACAGTTTGGTATGTACTACATCGATCAGAACGGCGAAAAGAAGATGCCATACATTATCCATCGTACATCCATGGGATGTTATGAGAGAACACTTGCATGGCTGATTGAAAAATATGCAGGAAACTTCCCAACATGGTTGTGCCCTGAGCAGGTACGTGTACTTCCAATTTCCGACAAGTACATTGACTATGCAGATAAGGTTGCAAAACACTTAAAAGAACACGGTGTGGATGTAACAGTAGATAAACGTTCTGAAAAGATTGGTTACAAGATTCGTGAGAGAAGACTTGACCGTGTTCCTTATCAGCTTGTTGTAGGTGAGAAGGAAGAAGCAGCAGGACTTGTATCTGTTGGAAGCCGTTACGGTGATAACGGACAGATCTCACTGGAAGAGTTTACAAAGAATATCTGTGAAGAAATCCGTACAAAAGAGATTCGTGAAATCGTGACAACTCCATCTGACAAATAGGATTGGAGGCTGATTATTTGGACTATAATATTAACTTTCCCCACCTTGGAATCTATTTGGACCATGTAGGGAAAAGTATCCATATAGGTGGCATTGAAATTGCTTTTTACGGCATTGTGATTGCCTTTGGTATGATGCTTGCCATTCTTTTGGCAATGCATGAGGCAAAACGCACCGGACAAAAGGAAGAAGATTACATGGATCTGGCAATCTTTGGAATTGTGTTTGGTGTTATTGGCGCAAGACTTTATTACGTGGCGTTTCGATGGGACCTGTATAAAGACCATCCTCTCAGTATTTTAAATACCAGAGAGGGAGGCCTTGCGATTTATGGTGGAATTATAGCGGCTGTAATCACCGTAGTGGTTTTTTCTAAGGTGAAGAAGAAAAACATGGGCCAAATCTTTGATACGGCAGCCATGTCCCTGGTTCTTGGCCAGATTATCGGCCGATGGGGAAACTTTTTTAACCGTGAAGCCTTTGGAGATTACACGGACAACCTGTTTGCCATGCAGCTACCGGTTTCTGCGGTTCGAACGGATGAAATTACCACGAAAATGTGGGAGAACATTGTGACCAATCATGGAATTTCCTATATTCAGGTGCATCCGACCTTTTTGTATGAAGGGTTGTGGAATCTGTGCGTACTGGCTGTTTTATTCTGGTACAGGGATAAAAAGAAATTCCAGGGAGAACTGTTTTTGCTCTATATTGGAGGCTATGGCCTTGGAAGGTTTTGGATCGAAGGCCTTAGAACAGATCAGTTGCTTATTGGAAATACGGGAATTGCAGTATCAAGGCTTTTGTCACTGGTAATTGTCATTGGCGTTGTTGTGCTTGATCTTTATAAACGAAAAAAAACAAAATAAATATCAAATCAGGCATCCTTTGCAAATGCAAGGGGTGCTTTTTTTGATGCAAAATTTTCCTCCACATCTCACCACAAAAAGGAAAAAAACCTCAAAAAATCCCTGAAAAAACTTTGTGAAAACATGTATTAAATCCCCTGAAAACCTTGATTTTTCAAGGGATGTGGTGTATTATATAAACATAAGTGGAGGAAAGTGGTTGGAAATGCCACAAAGTGGTGGATAAGTTGACAACTTTGTGGATAACAGCCGTAAGAGATACGAAACATGTGGAAAGGCAGGTGAGGGCGAAATGTTCATGGGTGAATACAATCATTCCATTGATGGGAAAGGACGAGTTATTATTCCTTCCAAATTCAGAGAGGAACTGAAAGATGAATTCGTCATCACCAAAGGCTTTGATGGATGCTTGTATGGATACACCATGGAAGAATGGAAAAATATCGAAGAGAAACTCAAAGGCGTGAACCTCACCTCAAAAGATGCCCGTAAGTTCCTTCGTTTCTTCTTCTCGGGAGCAGCCACATGTGAAGTTGATAAACAGGGAAGAATCCTGATTCCTCCTACACTGAGAGAATATGCAGGATTGGAAAAAGAAATTGTTACTGCAGGAGTGTTCTCCAAGATTGAAATTTGGGCCAAGGATCGTTGGCAGGAGAACAATTACGATGATATGGATGAAATTGCCGAGCATCTTTCAGAACTTGGCCTTAGCATTTAAGTGGAGATAAGATATGGAGTTTAAACATGTATCCGTTTTGCTGGAAGAAACGGTAGGCGGTTTGAATGTGAAACCGGATGGAATATATGTGGATGGCACCTTAGGAGGTGCAGGACACTCATATGAAATATGCAAACAGTTGAATGGGAATGGCCGATTGATTGGAATTGATCAGGATGAGGATGCAATTAAAGCAGCTTCAGAGAGATTGAAAGATTTTAAAGATAAGGTCACCATTGTTCGAAGCAACTATTGCAACATGAAAGAAGAACTAAAGAAACTTGATATTGAAAAAGTGGACGGCATTATGCTGGACCTTGGAGTTTCTTCTTATCAGCTGGATACGCCAATGAGAGGTTTTACCTACATGGAAGAGGATGCACCCCTTGACATGAGGATGGACAACCGTAAATCCCTTACAGCGGAATACATTGTTAACAACTATAGCGAGGAAGACCTTTTTCACATGATTCGGGATTACGGAGAAGATCGATTTGCTAAGAACATTGCAAAACACATTGTAATAGAACGAGAGAAACAACCGATTAAAACAACCGGGGAGCTCACAGCGATTATTAAAGGAGCCATTCCCATGAAGGTTCAGGTAACCGGAGGCCATCCGGCAAAAAGAACCTTTCAGGCAATCAGAATTGAATGCAATAAGGAATTGGATGTTTTAAGAGATACACTGGATGATATGATCGAACTTTTAAATCCAAAAGGAAGGCTTTGTATTATCACATTCCATTCTTTGGAAGATCGTATCGTAAAGAACCATTTTAAGAAAGCGGAAGATCCGTGCATATGCCCGAAAGAATTTCCGGTTTGCGTATGCGGAAGAAAACCACTTGGAAAAGTAATTACAAGAAAACCAATTCTTCCATCAGAAGAGGAATTGGAAGTGAATTCAAGATCAAGAAGTGCGAAATTAAGAATTTTTGAAAAGAAATAAAGGAGCTGAGCAAATGGCAAGAACAGCAAGAATGAATGAAATGTATGTATATGGAAATACAGTACCGAAATATATACCGAACGAGGATGACGTATTTGATTATCAGAGAGAGGCTAAAGAAAGAGCGAGACGTGCCTACGAAGAAGAGAGACTGAGAGCAAGAAGACGTCAGAGACGTATTCTGGAAAGAGAAAAGAAAATCAGCCGCACCAACATGGTGGTTATGACCATGGCCAGCGTGGTGATTCTTTTGTTATGTGCGGTATACATTCATTTAAACGCTCAGCTTATGACCACTATGGCCAATGTAAGCAACTTAAAGACAGAGGTCATCAATCTCACTGCGGAAAATGATTCCATGGAAAAGAACATTGAAACATCAGTAGACCTTGAAAAAATTCGTAAAACTGCAGAAAAAGAACTTGGTATGGTATATCCAAAAGAAAGTCAGATTGAATACTATCATGTGGATAACGCAGACTATATGGAACAGTACAAAGAAATCCCGGGAAAGACTTCCGGAAATGTATTGGATAAGATTTTTATTAAATAAACGGTGGTAAGAAACGTGGCAAAGGTAAGAGTAACCTATCGACTAACTAAATCAATGAGAAAAAAGATTATCGTAACCCTTGGTATGATAGCCTTTGCATTGTTGTTCCTGATAGGAAGAATTGTTTATATTCAGGTGGTGAAGGGAGATGCCTACAAGAAAATCGTCCTTGACCAAAATGAATATGACAGTCAGACAATCCCATACAAAAGAGGAGATATTCTCGATCGCAATAAGACCATACTTGCAACCAGCACCGATGTGTATAATGTAATTTTGGATTGTAAGGTATTAAATGCCAAAGAAGAGAGTATACAGCCCACCAGACAGGCACTGCTTGATTGTTTTAATGAGTTAAAAGAAGAGGACATTAACAAAGCCTTGAAGGATACACCAGACAGTCAGTACTGTGTACTTCTGAAAAAAGTGAGTTATAAAGAAACCAAGGCTTTTCGCGACTTGCAGGAAAAGGATAACAGTAAGATTGCAGGCATCTGGTTTGAGAAAGAATATGAAAGATATTATCCATATGAGGATCTGGCCGCGGCCACAATCGGTTTTACCACTTCGGGAAACCAGGGAATCAACGGACTCGAGAATTATTACAACAGTACCTTAAACGGCACCAACGGACGTAAATACGGATATCTTGACTCCGATGATGATTATATGAAAACCACCATCGAGGCAAAAGATGGCAAGAGCCTTGTTTCCACCATTGACATGACCATTCAGTCCATTGTGGAAAAGAAGGTAAAAGCATTTAACAAAAAGAATTCCCGCAAAGGAAAACTTGGCAGCAAGCACACCAGCGTGGTGGTTATGGATCCTAATTCCGGAGAAGTATTATCCATGGCCCAGTATCCAAGCTATGATTTGAATAATCCAAGGGATTTGACCGGGCTTTATTCAGAAAGCGCCATTGAAAAAATGTCCGATAAAAAGAAACTGGCGGCATTAAATGAACTGTGGAACAATTACGCCATTACAGAGACATACGAGCCGGGATCCACAGCAAAACCTTTTACCGTGGCATGCGGGCTTGACAGTGGAAAGCTTAAGGGAGATGAAACCTATTACTGCAACGGTTATCAGAAAGTCGGCGGTTACAAGATTCATTGTGCAAACCACAATGGACACGGTCTTGAAACCATAGAAAAAGCATTGAACAATTCCTGTAATGATGCCTTAATGCAAATGGGAGCACAAATCGGGAAGAGTACATTTATAAAATACCAATCCATTTTTGGATTCGGTAAGAAAACCGGAATTGATTTAACCGGTGAATCACGAACAGACAGTTTGATTTACACAAAGGAAACCATGGACGCCACAGCCCTTGCAACCAACGCCTTTGGTCAGAACTTCAATACCACAATGATTCAGCTTGGCTCAGGATTTTGCTCTTTGATCAACGGCGGAAATTACTACCAGCCGCATATGGTAAAAGAAATTTTGAACCCGGACGGAAGCACCTATGAAACGGTGGAACCTACGTTGGTAAAGCAGACCATTTCCAAAGAAACCAGTTCCTATATCCGTAAGTATTTATATACCACAGTGAACGAGGGTACTGCACAAAGTGCAAAGGTGGAAGGATATACCATGGGTGGTAAGACCGGTACCGCGGAAAAATTGCCGCGAGGCAACGGAAAATACCTGGTATCCTTTATCGGTTTTGCACCGGCTGCCAATCCAAAGGTGATGATTTACGTGATTATAGATGAGCCAAATGTTGCCAACCAGGCACAAAGCTCACTGGCAACGGGTCTTGCAAAAGAAATTATGACAGATGTATTGCCATATATGAATATTTACCCGGATGAAAAGAAAAAGGGCGCAACCCCTAAGATTATAACGGGTACAGAAGATTACACCGAAGGTGGAATCTTTGAAAAAGTAGATAATTAGAACAGCCCCATAGCCGACCTTCCTCGCTGTATGTCAATTCGGTTATGGGGCTTTTTAAAAGACTTGATAAAAGAGGAAAAAAGGAATATAATTTATCGGTTGAGACTATATAAAAAAAGAGGTATGACATGGTATACGATATAATTTTTCCGGTATTTATCAGTTTTATTATTACTGCAATTTTAGGACCTATTGTAATTCCAATTCTTCGAAAAGCTAAGTTTGGACAGACAGAACGAGAGGAACTAAAGTCCCATCAGGTGAAAAACGGAACACCGACCATGGGCGGTATTATGATTCTTTTAAGTGTTCTTATCACTTGTCTGATTTACATGGGCAGATATCCAAAGATTGTTCCGGTGTTGCTTTTAACCATCGGATTTGGCATCATTGGATTTATCGATGACTATTTAAAAGTTGTATTACGTCGTTCTGACGGACTTCTTGCATGGCAGAAAATGTTATGTCAGATTGTGGTTACAACAATTTTCCTTGTATATATGATTAAGGTATCCGGAGTTTCATTGACAATTTTGATCCCGTTTACCGGATATTATTTAAATATTGGCTGGCTTGCAGTGGTGTTGCTTTATTTTGCCGTAATCGGAACGGTTAACGGAGTGAATTTTACCGATGGAGTGGACGGACTGGTATCCTGCGTAACCTTAATGGTTGCCGTATTTTTAACCATTGTATCCTTGGTTACAAAGGCAGGGGTATCCCCGATTTCCTGTGCTTTTATCGGAGCACTGCTGGGCTTTCTTTTGTACAATGCACATCCGGCAAAAGTGTTTATGGGAGATACCGGTTCTCTGGCCCTTGGCGGATTCGTTGCGGGAATGGCTTACATGATGCAGATGCCGATTTTTATTTTGATCATTGGATTAATTTATGTTGTGGAAGTTTTATCTGTAATTATACAGGTTACTTATTTTAAAAAAACAGGCGGAAAGAGAATTTTCAAAATGGCGCCGATTCATCATCACTTTGAATTAAGCGGATGGTCTGAAACACAGGTGGTTGCGGTTTTCACCATTGTGACAGCACTGCTGTGTATGGTAGCATATTTGGGAATTTAAGAATGAGGAATAAAAATGAACGTACAAGATAAATCATTTTTGGTTGTAGGCGTAGGAAAAAGCGGAATTGCAGCTGCAACCCTTTTAAAAGAAAAACATTGTAAAGTGTCTGTATATGACGGTAACAAGGACTTGAACGAAGCAGGCATTTTGAAAGAACACGAAGAGTTAAAGGGAGTTTCCATGTGTTTCGGAACCCTGACAGAGGAATTGAAAAAGGAAACGGATATTGTGGTTTTATCACCGGGTGTTCCTACCGATCTTCCTTTTGTACAGGAACTTGCAAATGCAGGAAAACTGATCTGGGGAGAAATTGAGCTGGCTTATACCTTTTCAAAAGGGGACGTGGTAGCCATTACAGGAACCAACGGAAAGACCACCACAACCACTTTGGTGGGAGAAATTATGCAGGAAGCCTACGGCAATACCGATGTGGTTGGTAACATTGGAAATCCTTACACCTTAGAGGTAACGCATCAAACAGATGCCTCTGTTACCGTGGCGGAAATCAGCAGTTTTCAGCTGGAAACAACACAGGAATTCCATCCTTTGGTGTCTGCAATTTTGAATATTACACCGGATCATTTAAATCGCCATCATACCATGGAGAATTATATTAAGGCGAAGGAAGATATTACCAAGAAGCAGACAAAAGAAGATGTTTGCGTATTGAACTACGACAACGAATACACCGGGGAGTTTGCAAAACGCTGCCCTGCCAACGTGGTTCTTTTTTCTTCAAGAGAAAAGCTTGAGGACGGCTTTTATTATGAAGATGGCACAATTTATCGTGCCGGCGTCAGAAAAGAAGGAACAGGAAAGAAGGGGGCGACCTTTGTTTCCTATAATCAGGATAAAGACAGTGTAAAAGAGATCATGAAGACCAATGAGATGAATCTGGTGGGTCTTTGTAACATAGAAAACGTAATGGCTGCCCTTGCCATTGCAGAGTCTATGAATGTGCCTTTGGATACCACATTAAAAGTAATCAAATCCTTCAAGGCTGTGGAACACCGAATTGAGTTTGTTGCAACCAAACACGGCGTTGACTATTACAACGATTCAAAGGGAACCAATCCGGATGCGGCAATTCAAGGAATCAAAGCCATGACGAAGCCAACTATTTTAATCGGCGGCGGTTATGACAAAGGCAGTGAGTACGATGAGTGGATCGAAAGCTTTGACAACAAGGTGAAATTACTTGTTTTAATCGGTGCAACCAAAGAGAAAATTGCCAAGTGTGCAAAAGAGCATGGAATCAATCAGGTGGTTTTAACCGATACCTTTGAAGATGCCATGGACATTTGTATAAAAGAGGCAAAAGAGGGAGATGCGGTTTTATTGTCTCCGGCATGTGCAAGCTGGGGCATGTTTACCAGTTATGAAGAGCGAGGTAAATTATTTAAGAAAATCGTTAATGCAATTTAGGAGTAGTAAATGGACCAGGCACAGAGAGCAGAAGTAAGCAGTACAAGAAAACTGAAAAAGAAAAAAAGAGGTGCAGACAGGCCTGTAGTATTTTTTGACTTCAGCCTTTTGTTTGTGATTCTGTTTTTGCTGGTGTTTGGCCTGATTATGATATACAGTACCAGCTTTTATCTTGCTGATTTAAAACTGGGAAAGCCGGACTACTATTTCAAAAAGCAGGCCATTAGTTGTGCCATTGGACTGGTTGGAATGTTTGTCACCGCAAATTTTGACTATCACAGATACGATAAATTGTCCGGGTACATTTATTGGATTGCCTTTGCAATGTGTGTTCTGGTATGCATTCCGGGAATCGGTATTGAATTTAACGGTTCCAGGCGTTGGCTGGGATATGGACCATTGACCTTTCAGCCATCGGAAATTGCCAAAATTGCCTGTCTGATTTTTGTGGCTTCCGTGGTTTGCAAAATGCCAAAGAAAATCAACAATTTCAGTAAGGTGGTCAGAACCATTGGCATGGTATTTCCTATTTTCGGAATGGTTGCCTATACAAATTTAAGTAATGCATTGATTATTATGATTATCAGTGTATTTATCATTTTTACCGCCAGCAAAAAGTATATACAGTTTTTTGCTGCCGCCGGCGTTATAGGAGTTGCCGGTGCGATTCTTATTATGGTGGAGAGCTATAGAGCCGAGCGAATTGACGCATGGTTACATCCGGAAACCGCAACAAAGGGATTTCAGGTGTTACAGTCCTTGTATGCCGTTGGATCGGGAGGTCTTTTTGGAAAGGGCCTTGGACAAAGTGTGCAAAAGTTAGGTTACGTTCCGGAAGCGCAAAACGATATGATTTTTTCCATTATCTGCGAGGAACTGGGACTTTTTGGAGCCATCGCCGTAATTCTTTTATTTGTGTTAATGATTTGGAGATTTGTGGTAATCGCCAACAATGCACAGGATTTATTTGGGTCTCTTTTGGTGGTTGGAGTTATGGGTCACATTGCAACCCAGGTGATTTTAAATATTGCCGTAGTCACCAACACCATTCCAAATACAGGTGTATCCTTACCTTTTATCAGCTACGGAGGAACGTCGGTGATTTTTCTTTTGGCGGAAATGGGTATTGTATTAAATGTATCAAAAGGAATTCAGTTAGAGGATAAAGATGAAGCGTAGAGAAGAGCAGGACAGTAGCAACGAAGGCGGTTTTTTGAAGGTGATCACCGTTCTTTTGGCCGTTGTAATCATACTTGCAATGGGATTTTTAGGAGTCTATTTTGGCTGTAACATTAAAAAGGTTACAATAAAAGGAAATAAACTGCATGATGATGAGGAAATCAAACAGGTGGTTCTCAATGACAATTATTCCTGGAACAGTGTTTATGTTTTTTTGAAATACAAATTCAAAAAGCCGGAGACCATAGCCTTTGTAGATACGGTGGAAGTTTCGCTGAAAAGTCCTACAGCCATAGAAATCAGGGTCTACGAAAAGAATATGATTGGATACGTGTACGTACATTCCACCGCCCAGTATGCATACATTGACAAGGACGGAATTGTGGAGGAGTTGTCCACGGAAAAAATAGATAATGTGGTGCAGATTAAGGGCCTTGAGGTAAAAGATGTAAAACCTTACGAAACCTTGAATGCTGAGAGCAAAAGTCTTTTTAAAGATTTGTTGACTCTAACGAACACGTTGCAAAAATATGAACTTTCCCCAAAGAGAATACGGGTTTTGGAAGATAAAACCTTTTCCCTAAGCTATGATGACGGTATTAAGGTCAAAATGGGTAAGGCCACCAATCTGAATGAAAAAGCGGTGCGCTTAAAGAAAATCTTTCCAAGATTGAAGGGTCTAAAAGGAACACTTCACCTGGAAGATTGGGAAAACGAAAGTTCGGATATCACGTTCGAAAAAGAAAAATAGCAAATTCGTCTCTTAAAAGTGTTGATTAATTGTTTGAAAGAGGGTATTATTTTATTAGTGCTATTTTGAGAATTGGTTAATTATAATTAAGAATATAATAAATACTTGAGAAACTGCGAGAATGAAGGAGGAAGGACCTTGCTAGAATTAAAGGAAACTGGGGTTGATGCCAGTGCACATATTATAGTAATAGGTGTTGGAGGAGCTGGTAATAACGCTGTAAACAGAATGATAGATGAGAACATCGGAGGCGTGGAGTTTGTAGGAATCAATACAGATAAACAGGCTCTGAAGTTATGTAAAGCACCTAGATTAATCCAGATCGGTGAGAAACTTACGAAAGGATTAGGAGCAGGAGCCCAACCGGAAATTGGTCAGAAAGCAGCGGAAGAAAGTGAAGAAGAAATTCGTAAAGCTGTAGAAGGGGCAGATATGGTATTTGTCACCTGTGGAATGGGTGGAGGAACCGGAACCGGTGCAGCACCTGTTGTTGCCAGAATTTCAAAGGAACTTGGAATTCTTACCGTTGGTGTTGTAACCAAGCCGTTTAAATTTGAGGCCAGAGTGCGTATGACCAACGCCATTGGGGGAATTGAGAATTTGAAAGACAGCGTGGATACATTAATTGTTATCCCGAATGATAAATTATTAGAGATTGTAGACCGTAGAACCACAATGCCGGAAGCATTGAAGAAGGCAGATGAGGTTTTACAGCAGGCGGTTTCAGGAATCACAGATTTGATTAACCTTCCTGCATTGATTAATCTTGACTTTGCTGACGTTCAGACCGTTATGAAGGAAAAGGGTATTGCGCATATCGGTATCGGTGCATCCCGTGGTGAAGAGAAGGCCATTGAAGCTGTGAAAGCCGCTGTTGCCAGTCCTCTTCTTGAGACAACCATCAATGGAGCATCTCATGTTATTATTAACATTTCCGGAGATATCTCCCTTATGGATGCCAACGATGCAGTTAGCTATGTACAGGATTTGGCAGGTGATGAGGCCAACATTATCTTTGGTGTAATGTATGACGATTCTACACCGGATGAAGCTGCAATTACAGTAATTGCCACAGGTCTTGATGAGAACAAAGGAAAACCACAGCCTGCTGCAACCGCTACAGGTGCCACATCCATTTTAGGCAATATGAGATATGCCAATAATAACGTTGCATCCGTTACACCACAGCAGCCGGTGAATCATAATGTTAATTCTAGTGCCGTTCACCAGAATATGGCTCACACAGAACAACGTGTGGCTCAGCCGGTACAGGATAACTTTACAATTAAGACTCCTGGTGTGGTTGAACCTAAAGTTCCACAGAAGGATATTAAGATTCCGGACTTCTTACAGAAACATTAATGAGAAGCAGCTTGAAGTTTAAGAAGTATTTTTAGAATGAATTTAAATATAAAAGACTGTCGCATTATGCGGCAGTCTTTTTGATTACAAAAAATAAGATTCTACAAACCATACAAACTTCTTTGCAATGGGTGAAAGCTTGGTTTCGTCCAAATATCCGATTCCCAAATCACGCTCAAATCAATGCAGACTGCCATCGTAAAAGAATCTTTGGAGTGGTTTACCGAGGACTTTATTCATGGTATACTGAAAAGGAAAGTGAGGGGCTTATGAAGAAAAGATTATGTAGTTTATTGTTAATGCTGGTGCTGGTACTTTCATGTACCTATGAGATGCCGGTTGCTCTTTCTACGGATGAAGTTCATGCATCTACGCAGAAGCTTCAGTTTAATACAAAGAAATTAACACTTAGAGCCGGCTGCAGAGCACAGATTTATGCCTATGGTTGGTATACCGGAAGAATTAAATATTATTCCACCAACAGTGAAGTGGTAACCATTTCAAAGAATTGTGTTGTGAAGGCCAAGAACAAGGGAACTGCCACATTGATAGTGGAAGATACCGGAAACGGCCATAAGTCAAAGTGCAAGGTTACTGTGAAAAAGAAATTGACTTCAAGTCAGGTTCGCAGTAAATTGTACGAATTAAAGGAAAGCTATCCGGAAGGGAAGCATTGGACCAACAACAATAAGGATAAGTATGGAAACGGAGGTTGCTATGCCTTTATGACCATTGCCCAGGAATACGTTTTTGGTAAAGAAGTAATGAGAAAGCAGCATACCTCTTTTAAGAAAATTAAAGTGGGTGATCATATTCGAATCGGAAATTATCACTCCGTAGTGGTTTTAAAGAAAAAAGAGAATTCCGTAATTGTTGTGGAAGGAAATTACAATTCCTCCATTCACTGGGGAAGAGAAATCACCAAAGCAGAATTAAATAAGACAGGATTCTACGTGGATACCTGTGTATGGTAAAGTGAATAAATATACGAAGGAAAGGGCTGCCGGAAGGTGGCCTTTTTACATTTGAAAGTTTAGTTAAAAAGCGGTATCTTGTTTGACTTTTATTCTGCATAAAAGTATAATTAAAACGATATTTAAATCGTTATATCTGGTGGTTTTTGTGGATATAACAGATGCCTGGATGAAGGGGGTACGTGTTTGAAGTCAAGAGCACCAATAACAGATTATATTGATGTGAGAAATTTCAAAGACGATTTGAAGAATAGCGTCGTAAAGCGCAGCAGAATACGTTTTGTTCCCAATGAAGAGCAGCAAAAGGAAATAGAAGCAGCCAACCAGGAAGCGATGGAACCGGATGTTTCCAATATGGATCCGGATGTATTGGCTACCGCAGACGAGATTTTTCAAAGACTGCAGCGAGAAGCAGAGGAAGACAATCTGGCCAAACAAGAAGAGTGGACAGAGAAGATTGCCGCCGAGAATGCGAAGCAGGATGATAGCGCCTATAATGCGACTACCGGATCTTATTCCGGCAATTACGGTAAAGGCGCTGTTTCTGATGAAACAAAAGATATTGCATCAAGTATCCTTAACAGAAAGAGTAACGATTTGGAAGAACTAATTCGCAACAATTCACAACAGTAATGAAGAAAGTAGGGAGGAACTATCGTGGGTTCTTTTATGATAAAAAAGTACCATGGATTGGGAAACGATTATTTGGTGATTGATCCAAGTAAAGTGGATGTGGAACTTCAAGAAACACACATCCGAAAACTCTGTAAGAGAAATTACGGTGTGGGTGCAGACGGCATTCTTTATGGACCGATTATGAAGGGGAATGAAATCCATGTAAGGTGTTTTAACCCGGATGCCAGTGAGGCCACCAATACCGGAACCGGAATTCGAATTTTTGCAAAATATTTGAAAGACGAAGGCTATACCAATGACAAGTGCGTTTGCTTTTATACCGCCAGTGGAAAGACCGAAGTGGAGTTTTTAAATGAAGACGGCACCCAGGTGAGAGCGAAGATTGGCAAGCCGAATTTTTGTTCTAAATACATTCCTGTAATCGGACAGGAAAGAGAAGTAATCAACGAGGTCATGTATTTCGCAGGTCAGCCCTACGAAGTTACCTGTCTGAGTGTAGGTAATCCCCATTGTGTATTGTTAAGTGACGAAGTAAGCTATAAACAGGTAATGGAAATCGGTCCGGCTGTGGAAAGCGCAGAGTATTTCCCGGAACGAATCAATTTTATGGCGTTACATGTTGTGGACAGAACGCATGTGGAAATTGAAGTCTATGAGAGGGGAGCCGGCTATACCCTGGCGTCCGGAACCAGTGCCTGCGCTGCTGCAGCCACCACGGTGAGACTGGGCTTGACGGAACGTCATGTGGAAGTGAAACAGCCGGGAGGAACCCTGGATATCGAATTAAATGAAAATGATGAGATTATTATGACAGGAAGCGCAGAAGAAGTTGGCCTTATGATGGTGAACGACGCGTTTTTTGCATAAAAATAAAAGGAATGAGGAAAAGTAATGAAGAAGATATTGGATGACATTTCAGAAGTAGTTTCATCCGCCTTTGAAAAGTGTGGTTATGATAAAGAATATGGAAAAGTAACAATTTCCAATCGACCGGATTTGTGTGAATTTCAGTGTAACGGTGCAATGGCCTGCGCGAAGAAGGCTCATAAGGCACCATTTATGATTGCAGACGAGATTAAGGAAGTACTTGATCAGTCAGAGATGTTTGAAAAAGTGGATTCGGTAAAACCGGGATTTTTAAATATGATCATTGCCCCGGAATACCTGGCTAATTATATGGTAACCATGAGCAGTGAAGACAAACTTGGTGTGGAAAACACAGCCAATCCAAGAACCATTGTTATGGATTACGGCGGAGCCAATGTGGCAAAACCATTGCATGTAGGTCATTTAAGACCGGCCATCATTGGTGAAAGTATTAAGAGAGTATTGAAATATGTGGGAAATACAGTATACGGAGATGTACATCTTGGAGACTGGGGTCTTCAGATTGGCTTGATTATTAATGAGTTAAGACATCGTAAACCGGATCTTCCGTATTTTGATCAGAATTTTACAGGTGAATATCCAAAAGAAGCACCTTTTACCCTGTCTGATTTGGAAGAAATTTATCCATATGCCAGCGGTAAATCCAAAGAAGATGAGGCTTACAAGAAGGATGCCTTGGAAATCACCAATGAATTGCAAAACGGACATCCGGGATATACCGCCATTTTGAAACATATTCTTACCCTGTCTCATGCGGACTTAAAGAAGAATTACGGTTCATTGAACGTTACCTTTGATTTGTGGAAGGGTGAGTCTGATGCACAGCCTTATATTCCTGACATGATTGAGGATATGAAGAAAAAAGGCATTGCAGAGGAAAGCGATGGAGCATTGATTGTACGTGTTGCAAAAGATGACGATAAGAGGGAAATTCCTCCTTGTATTATCCAGAAGTCTGACGGAGCAAGTCTTTATGCCACCACAGACCTTGGAACCATTATTATGAGAAAGAAGGAGCAGAATCCGGACGCTATTATTTATGTGGTAGATAAACGTCAGGAACTTCATTTTGTTCAGGTATTCCGTACTGCCAGAATGGCAGGCCTTATTGGGGATGATGTGGAATTGACCCATATTGGTTTTGGAACCATGAACGGAAAAGACGGAAAACCGTTTAAAACCCGTGATGGCGGAGTTATGAGATTGGAGCATATGATCAAAGATATCTCCGATGAAATGTATAAAAAGATTACCGAGAATCATACCGTTGATCCTGAGGAAGCAAAGGAAACAGCCAAGATTGTAGGTCTTGCAGCATTAAAATACGGTGATTTATCAAACCAGGCTTCCAAAGATTATGTGTTTGATATGGAACGATTCACTTCTTTTGAGGGAAATACCGGTCCATATTTACTGTATTCCATTGTAAGAATCAAATCTATTCTTGCAAAATACAAAGAACTTGGAAAGAATGCAAAGGATTACAAAATCCTGGCACCAACAACCAAGAGTGAGAAAGATTTAATGCTTGCATTGGCCAACTTCCAGGCCACCATTGATGTGGTTGCAAAGGAATATGCACCTCATAAGTTGTGTGCTTATATTTATGAATTGGCGAATACCTTTAATCATTTTTACCATGAAACCAAAATCATGGCAGAAGAGGATGAGCAGCGTCAGGGAAGTTACATTTTGTTATTAATGCTTACCAAAGAAGTGTTGGAAACAAGTGTTGACTTACTTGGTTTTGAAGCTCCGGAAAGAATGTAAAAAGAAGGGAAGTCGGGAGGTTTTCTTCCGACTTCTTATTTTGAAATCAGGTTGAAGCTAGGAAAAGGCGGAAAAATTGTATGAATATATTTGATATTATTGGTCCGGTGATGATCGGACCATCCAGTTCCCATACGGCAGGGGCGGTAAGAATCGGAAGAATTGCACATCTTTTAATGGATGAAAAAGTAACAAAGGCAGAAATTACTCTGTTCGGGTCCTTTGCAAAAACCTACAAAGGGCATGGTACCGATAAGGCGCTTGTGGCAGGAATTATGGGAATGCAGCCCGATGATGAAAGAATCAGAGAAAGCATTCATTTGGCAGAAGAAGAAGGAGTGGAATTGTCCTTTGTGGAGTCTGACGGAAGTTGTCCTCATCCAAATACAGCCACCATTACCCTTACCGGTGAAAAAGGAAAAAAGGTTACCATTACAGGAGCCTCAGTCGGTGGAGGAAATATTTTGGTCAGCGAAATCGACGGGATGGAAGTGGCAATTAACGGACAAAGCGATACACTGATTGTGGTACATCAGGACGTGCCGGGAATTGTTGGAAAAGTGGCAGAGTTTCTTGGAAACTGTGGAATTAACGTGTGTAACATGGCACTTTCCAGAGAGAAAAAAGGTGGTAGAGCAATTCTTTGTATCTCCATTGACGGTCATTCGGATTTGGATTTAACCACTTACATTAATCATTTTGTAGGGGTGACCAACTGCATCATGCTTTTGGCCAATAATGGGAGGTAATTATGGAATTAAAATATAATTCATTGGCAGAATTGGCCAATCTTGCGAAAAAGAACGGATGTAACATTTCACAGATCGTGTTGCAGGAACAGGCAACAGCTATGGAATGTACTGAAAAGCAAGTGTTTGAAAGAATGAAAGAAACCTATCATGTTATGAAGAAGGCGGAATTGAAAGGTCAGAAAAAAGACACGGTTTCCACCAGCGGATTAACCGGAGGGGATGCGTATAAAATTAAAAAACACATTACAGAGGGAAAGAGTCTGAGCGGGGATTTCTTAACGGGAGCCCTGATGAGAGCCACTGCAATTTCAGAATTAAATGCTGCCATGGGTAAAATTGTGGCGGCCCCAACGGCAGGTTCTTGCGGAATTCTTCCGGCGGCGGTGATTACCATGCAGGAGGAAAAGGGTTGCAGTGAAAAGGATTGTGTCATGGCACTTTTAACTGCGTCCGGCGTGGGTATGGTCATTGCCAACAACGCTTCGGTGTCCGGAGCGGAGGGTGGTTGCCAGGCAGAGTGCGGCAGTGCATCCGCCATGGCTGCAGCAGCCATTGTGGAACTTGCAGGAGGAACACCGGAACAATGTCTTCATGCCGTTGCCATAGCATTGAAAAATATTCTCGGTCTTGTCTGCGACCCGGTGGCAGGACTGGTGGAAATTCCTTGTATTAAAAGAAATGCATCCGGTGTGGCCAATGCCATCACCGCAGCTGAGTTAGCCCTTTGCGGTATAAAAAGTGCGTTGCCGGCAGATGAAGTGATTCTGGCAATGAAACAGGTGGGAGATAAAATCGATGTTTCACTGAGAGAGACTGCAGAGGGCGGCCTTGCCAGCTGTCCAACGGCAAAATGTCTCTGCGATAAAGTATATGGTTGCAAAGAAAGTAAATAATGTTATAATTGGAACGGAAAGTTTTGATAGTGGAGACTAACCATGCTAAAAAGCTTAAAAAAACTAACAAACTATTATAAACCTTACAAAGGGGTATTTTTTGCCGACATGTTTTTTGCAATGCTTGGAGCAGGAATTGCACTTGCATTGCCTCTTATTGTGAGGTATATTACATATCATGTAATTCATCGTCCTATGGATGTGGCACTGCCTATGGTAATGAAACTGGGCGCCTTGATGATTGTACTTGTGCTCATTGAGTTTTATTGTAACTATTTTATTACTTATTACGGCCACGTTATGGGAGCGAAGATTGAATACGATATGCGTCGTGCGATTTTTGAGCACTACCAGAAGCTGTCTTTTAATTTTTTTGACAATCAAAAAGTGGGACAGCTTATGAGTCGTATTACCAATGATCTTTTTGACATTACAGAGCTTTTGCATCATGGGCCGGAGGATATTGTTATATCCGTAATCAAGATTATAGGATCCTTCTTTATCCTGTCCCATATTAATATGAAACTGGCGCTGTTTGCGTTTGCTTTGGTGCCGGTGATGCTGATTTACGCGTTTTTCTTTAAAGATCGCATGAAGAAGGCGTATAAGAAAAACCGTGTAAAAATCGCTGCCATTAACAGTCAGATTGAAGACAATCTTTCCGGAATTCGTGTGGTCAAATCCTTTGCCAACGAAGAGGTGGAACTGGATAAGTTCAAGGAAGGAAATGACGGTTTTTTGGAGGCAAAACGAAACAGTTACCGCTATATGGCCGGTTTTAACTCCGGTATGAATGCCTTTGTCACCCTGGTTCAGGTGGTGGTGGTTATGAGTGGAGCCGTTTTTATCACCAAGGGCGAGGTTGAAATTGCAGATTTGATTACCTTTTTACTGTATATTTCCACCTATACAGAACCGGTGCGAAAGCTGATTAACTTTGTGGAAGTATTTTTAAACGGTTATTCCGGATATGAAAGATTCCTGGAAATCATGGCGGTTCAGCCGGATATTGTTGACAAAAAGAATGCCAAAGAGCTTGAGCATGTAGAGGGAGCCATTGGGTTTGAACATGTCTCTTTCCAATATGAAGATTATGGTCAAAAGGTTTTGGATGACATTAATCTTACGGTTAAACCCGGTGAGTATGTGGCCCTGGTGGGGGCTTCCGGTGCAGGAAAAAGCACCTTGTGTTCTTTGATACCAAGATTTTATGATGTGTCAGAGGGTAAGGTCACCATTGACGGCAAGGACATCAGAGATTATTCCATTCAAAGTTTGCGTAATCAAATTGGAATTGTGGCTCAGGATGTTTACCTTTTTGTGGGAACGGTGCGCGACAATATCGGATACGGAAAAACCGGTGCCACTGATCAGGAAATTGTGGCGGCAGCAAAGGCAGCCAATGCCCACGATTTTATTATGGAACTTCCGGATGGATACGATACGGATATCGGACAACGGGGAATTAAGCTGTCCGGTGGTCAGAAACAGCGTTTATCCATTGCCAGGGTATTTTTGAAAAACCCGCCAATTCTTATTTTTGACGAGGCCACCAGTGCGCTGGACAATGAAAGCGAAAAAGTGGTACAGGAATCACTGGAAGTTTTGGCAAAGGATCGAACCACATTTGTAATCGCCCATCGATTGACTACCATCAAAAACGCACAGCGTATATTGGTGTTGTCGGAAGAGGGGCACATTATTGAAGAAGGCACACACACAGAGCTTATGGAAAAAGCCGGAGTGTATGAAAGTTTATATAACATTAATAAGTAAGGAGAGATGATAAAATGACAAAAATTGATATTATTTCAGGATTTTTGGGAGCAGGAAAAACAACCTTAATCAAAAAACTCCTTGGAGAAGTATTTAAGGGCGAAAAAGTTGTATTGATTGAAAATGAATATGGTGAAGTAGGTATCGATGGCGGATTTTTAAAGGATTCCGGTATTATTGTAAATGAAATGAATTCAGGATGTATCTGTTGTTCTTTGGTAGGTGATTTTACCAAGAGCATGGGAGAAGTGGTAGACACTTATCATCCGGATCGTATTATTGTAGAGCCATCCGGCGTAGGTAAGCTTTCTGACGTTATGGCCTCTGTTGTCAATGTGGCAAAGACCATTGATGTGGAATTAAACGCACTTGTAACCGTTGTGAACGGTAAAAAAGCGTTAAAACAGATGAAGGCTTTTGGCGAATTCTTCAACAATCAGATTGAACATGCCACCACCATTGTACTTAGTCGTACACAGGACATGGATGAGGCAAAATTAGAGGAATGTGTAAAAGTGATTCAGGAAAAGAATGACAAAGCAACCATTATTACCACTCCGTGGGATGAACTTGGCGGAGAGGTTATCTTAAAGGCAGTTGAGAAAAAGGCTTCTTTAAAAGAAGAAATCATGGAAGAGGTGGAGCATGAACATCATCATGACCATGACCACGAGCATGAGCATCATGACCATGACCATGACCATGAATGTCATCACGACCATGAACATGAACATCATCATGAGGACGGTCATTGCTGCTGCGGACATGATCATGATCATCACCATCATCATGCAGATGATGTATTTACAAGTTGGGGAATTGAAACACCTCATAAATTTGACAGAGAAACTGTACGCAAAGCACTGGATACTTTGGTACATTCAGAAAAATACGAAACAACCATTTTACGTGCAAAGGGAATGGTACCATCCACAGACGGAACATGGATTTACTTCGATATGGTACCGGGCGATTATGAATTAAGAGACGGAGAGCCGGACGTAACAGGAAAACTGGTTGTTATCGGTACAAATGTAAATGAGGATGAAATGAAATCCTTGTTTGGAATGTAGGGAGAGATTTAAAACATGGAAACCATTGCAGTATATTTGTTCACCGGTTTTATGGACAGCGGAAAAACATCCCTGATCAAAGAAACTTTGGTGGAAAATGGTTTTGGAATCGGAAATAAGAACCTGATCATTGTATGTGAAGATGGAGAGGAAGAATACGATGAAGAGGCACTTTCCAAAATGAATACCGATCTGGTATTTGTAGAGGAGGAAGAGGATTTCAATACCGAATTTATAGAAACATGTGTAAAAGATCATAAGCCGGACAATATTTTTATCGAGTATAACGGAACATGGGAAGTTGCTTCCGTTATTGAAGATGTGTTGCCAAAGAGCTGCGAATTGGTGCAGGTATTAACCACTGTGGATTCCACCACATTTAATACTTATCTTACCAATATGCGTGCGATTATGATGGAGCAGATGTTTTTAT
Organism: Lachnospiraceae bacterium; assembly: GCA_024680055.1. Classification (GTDB taxonomy): domain Bacteria; phylum Bacillota; class Clostridia; order Lachnospirales; family Lachnospiraceae; genus XBB1006. Next base: position 28,624 of record JAILCP010000058.1, read on the forward strand.
CCGATGTGGTAATTTTCAATCGTAGCGATGAAAATACCCCGAAAATGAAATTTAGAACTGCTGTTAAAACCAACAATCGAAAAGCGCAGATTGTTTATGAAAAGAAAGACGGTACCATTGATGAAGAACCGGAACCGTTACCTTATGATTTAAGTCAGGACGTTATTGAAATCAGCGATATGAACTACGGCATTTGGTTTATGGATTGTCAGGATAATCCAAAAAACTACGTGGGTAAAACCGTATCGTTTTTAGCTCTGGTATACAACCCGGACAAAATGAAAAGTGGAGTGTTTGTTCCGGGACGTTTTGCCATGACCTGTTGTGTGGATGATATTCAGTTCATTGGATTTAAAGCAAAGTATAACGACTCAAAGAAGATTCCGCATAAATCCTGGGTTTACGTTACTGCGGAAATCAAGCATGAGTTTGCTATAGAGTATAAAGGCAAAGGTCCTGTACTTTATGTAAAAGACCTGAAGCCGGCTGAAAAACCGGAGGATGAACTGGTTTATTTCAACTAACAACATATGGGAGGTTTGTAACATGTATCAAATTTTGAATGCCCTACCTTTAGGCAATGACATTCAAAGAAACAGGGTGGTTGTAAGACTTACTGAAATGAGATTTACCTACCATGAAACAAGCAATGGAGGTAGAAAGTAATGGATATGATGAAAAGAGTTCCTGTTAGGGAACTGGATCCAAAAGAGAGATCTAAGAATTTTGAAGAGGTATGTCTTGGATACACAGAAGAAGAGGCGCAGCTTGAGGCATCCAGATGTTTAAACTGCAAAAATCCTCGTTGTGTTATGGGATGCCCGGTATCCATTAATATTCCCGGCTTCATCAGTGAAGTAAAAGAGGGAAATTATGAGAAGGCATATAAGATTATCACTTCAACATCATCCCTGCCCGCAGTTTGCGGACGTGTATGCCCACAGGAGAAGCAATGTGAAGGTCATTGCGTGAGAGGAATAAAAGGAGAATCTATTTCAATCGGAAATTTGGAGAGATTTGTTGCTGATTGGGCAAGAGAGCATCAAATTAAATCTCAGCCGTCTCCTGAACGTAAGGGTAAAAAAGTAGCAATTGTAGGTTCCGGCCCGGCAGGACTTGCCTGCGCAGGTGATTTGGCAAAATGGGGCTATGATGTAACCATTTTTGAATCTACAGACGTAATCGGAGGTGTGTTAACCTTTGGAATTCCGGAATTTCGACTTCCAAAAGAAAAAGTTGTGGTACCGGAAGTAGAGAATGTAAAAGCTCTTGGAGTGGACATTCGCACAGGGGTTACCATCGGACGTGACATAACCATAGACGACCTTATGGAGAAAGAGGGCTATGGTGCAGTGTTTGTAGGTTGCGGAGCCAATGTTCCTAAAATGATGGGAATTCAAGGCGAAGATGCAAAGGGCGTATTTGCAGCCGGAACATTTTTGAAAAAATACAACTTAGGCGATAAGTCCACCAAAACAACACCACCGGATTTAACCGGAAAGGTGGTTGTCATTGTGGGAGGAGGTAATGTGGCCATGGATGCTGCAAGAACTTCCGTAAGATTTGGTGCAGATGTACGTGTGGTATATCGAAGAGGAGAAGAGGAACTTCCGGCATTTAAGGGAGAAATCCAGGAAGCCAAGGAAGAGGGAATTTCCTTCCATTTACTTACCAATCCTACAGAAATTATGGTAGATGAGGACAACAACGTAAAAGGTGTGAAACTCATTGATATGGAACTTGGAGAACCGGACGACTCCGGAAGAAGAAGACCGATTCCGGTGGAGGGCTCTGAGCATGTTATGGATGCAGATCTGGTGATAATGGCACTTGGTACTGTGGCCAATCCATTGATTCCACACACCACAGAAGGACTTGATTCCAACAAGTACGAATGTATTGTAACGGATGTGGAAACCGGAGCAACCACAAAACCGGGCGTGTTTGCAGGTGGAGACGACGTTACCGGACCGGCAACGGTAATTCTTGCCATGGGTGCAGGAAGACGAGCAGCCAAAAGTATTGATGAATACTTAAATGACCAGTTGTCATTGAAATAAAAGAAAGGGGCAGTGAGAAGCAACAGGTGCTTACACTGCCCTAAATTCGTATATAAGTATGAAAAAGCTGTATTTTCGCTTTTAACAAAGGTGTGTAATATGGTATAATATCTTGTGAATTTGAACAATTAGGAGGAAGTATTGAAAGTAGAAATCTATTCCGATGGTTCAGCAAGGGGAAACCCGGGCCCCGGTGGTTACGGAACGGTGCTTCGTTACGTGGATACCACAGGGAAAGAACACCTTAGAGAATACAGCGGCGGATATGAAAATACCACCAACAACCGAATGGAGCTTTTAGGTGCCATTGTTGGGTTTGAGGCGTTGAATCGTCCCTGTGAAGTGGTATTTACTTCAGATTCCAAATATGTTATAGATGCATTTAAGCAAAAATGGATTGATTCCTGGTTGAAAAACAATTGGCGTAAGTCGGATAAGAAACCGGTAAAGAATGTGGATCTGTGGAAGCGGCTTTTGGCAGCGGTAGAACCTCATCAGGTTACCTTTTTATGGGTAAAGGGTCATGCAGGTCATAAGTACAATGAGCGATGTGATGAGCTGGCCACCACAGCTGCGGATTCTGATGATTTACAAGTTGATGACCAATTTGAATCACAGGGTGAATAGGATATAAGCAATTTAATTTTATTTCGGATTGGAGGATAAGTTTATGGTTGCATTTTTTAATTCTTTTTTCAATTATGTAGTATTAATGCTGGCTTTTGTTGCAGTTGGTGCAGTGGGAGGCGTTTTAGGAGCCGTAATGAGTAAGAAGAAGGCTGCAGCAAAGGAAGCTGCTGCGAAAGAACAGCAAAATCAATAAAAGTCCCAGAGAAAGTTGGAGGAAACAGAACGTGAGTAAGATTAAAGGAGTAAATGAACTAAGAAGCTCTTTTTTGAAATTTTTTGAGACAAAGGATCACTTGGCACACAAGAGTTATTCCCTTGTTCCACATAATGATAAGAGTTTATTGTTGATCAATGCGGGAATGGCACCGTTGAAACCATATTTTACAGGTATCGAAGTGCCGCCAAAGACACGTATGTGCACCTGCCAAAAGTGTGTACGTACCGGAGATATTGACAATGTCGGTAAGACAGCAAGACATCTTACATTTTTTGAGATGCTTGGTAATTTCTCATTTGGAGATTACTTTAAAGAAGAATCTTTAAAATGGTCATGGGAATTCTTGACCGAAGTGGTTGGATTGGAAGCAGACCGCTTGTATCCATCCATTTATTTTGAAGATGACGAGGCTTATGATATCTGGACACAAAAGATTGGTGTTCCGGGTGAGAAGATTACCAGATTTTATCGTGATGAAGACGGTAAGTGTGATAACTTCTGGGAGCATGGCGCAGGCCCTTGCGGTCCTTGTTCGGAAATTTATTACGACCGTGGTGAAAAGTATGGCTGCGGTAAGCCGGACTGTAAAGTGGGATGTGAATGCGATCGTTACATGGAAGTATGGAACAACGTATTTACCCAGTATGACGGTGACGGAAATGGAAACTACAGCCTACTGGAACAGAAAAACATCGATACGGGAATGGGCCTTGAGAGACTTGCGGTAGTGGCTCAGAATGTGGATTCTGTATTTGATATTGATACCATGAAAGCCATTCGTGATGAGGTATGTGCGGTCAGTGGAAAGAAATATCAGGTCAATGAAAAGGACGACGTTTCCATTCGTGTAATTACAGATCATATCAGATCCTCAACATTTTTGATTTCCGATGGTGTTATGCCATCCAACGAAGGACGTGGTTATGTTCTTCGTAGATTGATTCGCCGTGCAGCACGTCACGGAAAACTCCTTGGTATTGAAGGAGAATTTTTATCCGAACTTTGCAAAGTTGTCATCGGGCAAAGCAAAGACGGATATCCGGAACTGGAAGAAAAGAAAGATTTTATCATCAATGTTTTTGAACAGGAAGAAAAGAAATTTGCAAAGACCATTAACCAGGGGCTTTCCATTCTTTCCGGAATGATGGAAGATTTAAAGAAAGAAAATAAAACAGTCCTTAGCGGTGAAGATGCATTTAAGCTTCATGATACTTACGGATTCCCACTGGATTTAACTGTGGAAATTGCCAATGAGCAAGGCTACAGTGTGGATGTAGAGGGATTTAATAAGGCAATGAAAGAGCAAAAGGACATGGCAAGAGCATCCAGAAAGACAACCAACTATATGGGCGCAGATGCCACTGTTTATGAAGAATTGGACGAGAGCCTTACCACAGAATTTGTGGGATACGACAGATTAAAGGAAGAATCTTCCATTGGCGCACTTGTAAAAGTGGAAGATGACGAGGCTGTTTTATCAGAAGCTTTGACAGACGGAGAAGAAGGCTCCATTGTTACGGCCAAGACACCATTTTATGCTACCATGGGTGGTCAGGTCGGAGACAAAGGTAGAATTGTGGGAGAAGACGGTGTTTTCGTTGTAGAGGAGACCATTAAGGTAACCGGAAACCGTTATGCCCACGTTGGACATATGGAATCCGGCATGCTGAAAAAGGGAGAAAAGGTTTCCCTTGAAGTTTGCGAGAAGAACCGTAACAGAACCTGCAGAAACCACTCTGCAACACATCTTTTACAGAGCGCGTTAAGAGAAGTGCTTGGCAGTCATGTGGAACAGGCCGGATCTTATCAGGACAGCGAAAGAACCAGATTTGACTTTGCTCATTTTAAGGCAATGTCAGGAGATGAAATCCATAAAGTAGAAGAACTTGTAAACAACAAGATTATGGAGGGCATCGGTGTAGATACTGCGGTAATGAGCGTGGAGGACGCAAAGAAAACAGGCGCTATGGCCTTGTTCGGTGAAAAGTACGGCGACAAGGTGCGTGTGGTTTCCATGGGAGATTTCTCCAAGGAATTCTGCGGTGGTACTCATGTGAAAAATACATCCGATATCGGAAGCTTTAAGATTGTATCCGAAGCAGGTGTAGCTGCCGGTACAAGAAGAATTGAAGCGTTAACCGGTGACAACGTATTAAAATATTACGCACATCTGGAAGAAGAAATGAACAAAGTGGCTGCTGCTTTGAAAACCACACCGGCCAATGTTTTGGAACGTGTGGAAGGTCTTATGAAGGAGACCAAAGAGCTTCACAGTGAAAACGAAGCATTAAAGAGCAAAGCGGCAAAAGAGGCCATGGGTGACGTTACCGATAATGTGGAAGAGGTAAAGGGCGTGAAGTTCCTTGCAGTCAATGTACCGAATGTTGACATGAACAACCTCCGAGAACTGGGAGATAACTTAAAAGAAAAACTTGGTGACGGAGTGATTTTGCTTGCCTCTGACTTTGAAGGAAAAGTGAACCTGGTGGCAATGGCAACGGACGGAGCCATGAAGAAAGGTGCCCATGCCGGCATGTTGATTAAAAACGTAGCAGCTCTTGTAGGCGGTGGTGGCGGCGGTCGTCCAAATATGGCACAGGCCGGTGGAAAGAATCCTGCCGGAATTAAGGACGCTTTAACCAAGGCAAAAGAGGTCTTAGAAGGACAGATAAAATAATTTATGTTTTTTCATAGAAACATATTGACGAAACGGTACTTTCTGTTGTACACTTATTTAGTGCAAAAAGTATACCCAAACAGTTGAATGCACAATTACGCAACTGGAGGGAGGTTAGGTGTGAGACTATGTCAAATGTAATCGTAAAAGAGAATGAGACTTTAGATAGCGCTTTACGTAGATTTAAGAGAAATTGTGCTAAGGCAGGTATCCAGCAGGAAATCCGCAAAAGAGAGCATTACGAGAAGCCAAGCGTAAGACGTAAGAAGAAATCTGAAGCAGCAAGAAAACGTAAATATAACTAAAAGAGATGAAGCAGTATGAATATTCATGCTGCTTCTTTTTTTGAGTAAAGGGAAGGTTTCTTGACAAGTGTAATGAGGTATTATAAAATAAACTGGTTTGTGAATTATAGAGATATTTAGATAAATGGAGGGCGTAAAAGTGGCTGATATAAAGAAAGAAATAGAAAAGAGAAGGACGTTTGCGATTATTTCTCACCCGGATGCGGGAAAAACCACTCTTACAGAAAAGTTCCTTTTATATGGAGGTGCCATTAACCAGGCAGGTTCCGTAAAAGGAAAGGCAACAGCAAAACATGCAGTATCCGACTGGATGGCAATCGAAAAAGAAAGAGGAATTTCTGTAACATCCTCCGTACTTCAGTTTAATTATGATGGCTTTTGTATTAACATTCTGGATACACCGGGACATCAGGATTTCTCTGAGGATACATATCGAACCCTTATGGCGGCAGACTCTGCAGTTATGGTCATTGACGGATCCAAGGGAGTCGAGGCGCAGACAAGAAAGCTTTTTAAAGTATGTGTAATGCGTCACATTCCTATTTTTACCTTTATCAATAAAATGGACCGCGATGCCAATGACACCTTTTCGTTATTGGATGAAATTGAAAACGAGCTTGGAATTGCCACCTGTCCAATTAACTGGCCGATTGGTTCCGGTAAGGAATTTAAGGGTGTTTACGATAGAAATACAAGAAAGATTATGACCTTTTCGGATACCATGAAGGGTACCAAAGAGGGAGATGAAAGAGAGTTTTCCATTGATGATCCGGGCGCGAAAGAGGAAATCGGCGAAAGTGCTTATGAGACATTGATGGAGGAAATAGAGCTTCTTGACGGAGCAGGTGCGGAATTTGATCAGGAACTGGTTACAAAAGGTGAACTTTCACCGGTATTTTTCGGTTCTGCACTTACCAATTTTGGCGTGGAGACCTTTTTACAGCATTTCTTGAAAATGACTTATGCACCTCTTCCAAGAGTTTCCGATCAGGGAGAAATCAGTCCTTTTCAGGATGATTTTTCTGCCTTTGTATTTAAAATACAGGCAAATATGAATAAGGCACATCGTGACAGAATTGCTTTTATGCGTATTGTCTCCGGAGAGTTTCATGCAGGTATGGAAGTATTCCATGTGCAGGGTGAAAAGAATGTAAAACTTTCACAGCCAACCCAGATGATGGCCCAGGAGAGAAAAATTGTGGAAGAGGCTTGCGCGGGAGATATTATCGGTATTTTTGATCCGGGTATTTATTCCATTGGAGATACCCTGACAACAGATACAAGAAAATTTGCTTTTGAAGGTATTCCAACCTTTGCACCGGAGCATTTTGCCAGGGTAAAACAGGTGGATACCATGAAGCGTAAGCAGTTTGTTAAGGGTATTAATCAGATTGCCCAGGAAGGTGCCATTCAGATTTTCCAGGAGTATAATACCGGCCTTGAAGAAATTATTGTTGGTGTGGTAGGTGTACTTCAGTTTGATGTACTGAAATACCGTCTTGAGAATGAATACAACGTGGACATTCGTATGGAGAATCTGCCATATGAGCATATACGATGGATTAAAGATAAGGGAATGGACCTGGATCACATTGTGGGAACTTCCGATATGAAGAAAATCAAAGACCTGAAAGGAAATCCTTTGTTGTTGTTTGTCCATGAGTGGAGTGTAAGAATGACACTGGAAAGAAACGAAGGATTGGAACTTTTGGAATTCAGCAGGGACTAGTTTTAAAAATAAGTAGATAAAAAGTAATAAGTGTGTTATGCTGAGATTTACAAGAGATACTTTTAATAAAAAAGGAGGAATGGAAATGTCAGTGATAACAATTACATCAGATAATTTTGATGCCGAAGTTTTAAAAAGCGATAAACCGATTTTAGTAGACTTTTGGGCAGAATGGTGTGGACCTTGCAAGATGCTTTCACCGGTTGTGGATGAAGTGGCAGAGCAGTCCGATGGAAGTTTCAAAGTGGGAAAGATCAACGTGGATGAAAACGGAGATCTGGCCAGACAATATCGTGTTATGAGTATTCCAACACTTCTTTTGTTTAAGAATGGGGAGTTGGCAGAAAGAAGTGTGGGCGTTATTACCAAGGAAGAGATTCTTGACTTGGTGAAGTAATTGTAGCATACTAAAGGCAGTCACTTTTGTGGCTGTCTTTTTTTGAGTTTTATCTGTTGACAATTCCCCGTAAGTATATTAGTATAAAAACATGAGGCGAACATAGGTTCGCGAAACATTCGTTCGAAAAGGAGAATAACATGGCGAAGGATGATAAGCTGAAAGCATTGGACGCAGCAATTGCGCAGATAGAGAAACAATATGGTAAGGGATCTGTTATGAAATTGGGAGATCCTTCAGTGAAGATGAATGTGGAGACCATACCAACAGGTTCCATTAGTCTTGATATTGCATTGGGACTTGGAGGTGTTCCGAGAGGACGTGTAATCGAAGTCTACGGACCGGAATCCAGTGGTAAGACAACGGTGGCTCTTCATATGGTGGCAGAGGTTCAGAAGCGTGGAGGTATTGCAGGTTTTATTGATGCAGAACATGCCCTTGATCCTATTTATGCCAAGAATATTGGAGTGGATATTGACAACCTTTATATTTCCCAGCCGGATAACGGTGAGCAGGCATTGGAAATTACTGAGACTATGGTACGTTCCGGAGCAGTGGATATTGTAATTGTGGACTCCGTTGCAGCCCTTGTACCGAAGGCGGAAATTGACGGTGATATGGGAGATTCTCATGTGGGACTTCAGGCAAGATTAATGTCTCAGGCCCTTCGTAAATTAACCGGTATTATCAGTAAGTCCAACTGTATTGTTATTTTCATTAACCAGTTACGTGAGAAGGTTGGAATTATGTTCGGTAATCCGGAAACCACAACCGGTGGTAGAGCTTTGAAGTTCTATTCCTCCATTCGTATGGACGTTCGAAGAATCGAATCTTTGAAACAGGGTGGAGAGGTCATCGGTAACCGAACCAGAATCAAGGTTGTAAAGAACAAGGTGGCACCGCCGTTTAAGGAAGCAGAATTTGATATTATGTTCGGTAAGGGAATTTCCAAAGAGGGTGATTTGCTTGACCTTGCAGCCAACATTGATGTGGTGAATAAATCCGGTGCATGGTATGCATATAAGGGAGATAAGATTGGCCAGGGACGTGAGAATGCCAAGCAGTTCCTTGCTTCCAATCCTGAAATTTGTGCAGAAATTGAGGCACAGGTGCGAGCTCATTATCATCTGGACGGTGAAGAGGAAGCAGAAAGTGAAGAGGATTCCAAGAAAGAGAGCACACAGGAATAATCATGCGTGAGTTTGACAGTGTGGAAGATATGGTGAAGCATGCCAGGAAGAAGGCAATGTCTTTACTGGAGGTACAGGATCGAACAAGAAAGCAGCTTTATGATAAGTTAAAGACTTTGGGGTACCCGGAGTCGGTGGTGGATAATGCCATATCTTATGTAGAGTCCTTTCATTACCTTGATGATTACCGATATGCCGAGAATTATATAAGATATCGACAAAGTTCTAAGAGCAGGCAACAACTGAAGATAGAACTTTTAAAGAAAGGTGTTTGCAGCGATCTCATTGAAAGAGCTATGGAAGAGACCTATGAAGCAGATGAAAGTGCTATGATTATGGAACTTCTTAAGAAGAAACATTATAATCCACAAGATGGGGATATGAAACAGCGTAACAGAATTATGGGTTATTTGATGCGTAGAGGATATTCTTTGGACGATATTAAGCGATGTATGAAGGCAGAGGATGGCGATTAGAGTACAATCTTAAGAACTTGAGAGAGGATATTTTACCTTTACACAAAGTTATTTCAAAAAATCATGATAAGATGGAAGTTAGGGAATCAACTTCCATCTTTTTTAAAACGGAAAGAAGTAGCAAGGATAAAGGAGATACATCATGGAAACAAATAATACTCTTATGCAACATTTAAAGGAGCTTTTTCGTGCGGCAGCCCTTGAAAATACCCTTGAAAATATTTATGAACCTATTTGTAAAAGCTTGCATATTGTGAAAATGTATTACGATATGAATCTTGGAGATGAAAATCGATACAGAGATCACAGAACCGGAAAACTGGTTTTGGATGTGGATGAAGAAAATCATATGATTGTTCTTTATGATGGCAAAGAACCGGGGGGAATAAGAAGACAGTTCAATTATTACTACAATGGTTTTGAATATGTTCATGCCTATATTGAATTTGAACAATGGGTACAGGAAAAGGATCTTGACAATGAGTTGTACGAGTTTTTGGCAGATGTGGTGTATATTATTGCAAGCCGGAAAAACATGCGGGAAATGCTGGACCATGCGGAGAATTCGGATTTCCTTACCGGTATACCAAACATTGCCCTTGTAACAAAAAGATACTATAAAATGCTTCAAACATATTCCCCGGAGGAACTGGTGGTTTTGAGAATGAACCTTAGAAATTTCAGGTACATCAATGAGGTTGCCGGAGCCAAGGCAGGAGATGAGGCTATTATTAAGTATGCCCATAAATTGGTGCAACTGGTAGAAGATGATGAATGTGTGGGCCGTATGGGTGGAGATAATTTTCTGGTATACCTCCATCAAGAACATTTGAAAGGGTTTTTGAAAAAGGTAAAGAAAGTGAAGATTTCCAAACTGGAAAGCGCTCCTAAAAATAGATTTGAGGTGGAGGCTTGGATTGGAGTCTCCAAGCTATCACAAAAGGAGAACAAAACTTTTATCGAGCGTATGAACGATGCCAACATTGCCTGTGGCATTGGAAAAACCAGGTTGAAAAAAGGTGTAGTTTGTTTTGACGAAGAATTAAAAGGCTTAATTATGCAGGGAAGAGATGTAATTGATGCCTTTCCTAGGGCCATTGAAAAACACGAATTTGTGCCGTTTTTCCAGCCAAAGGTGGATATGTCCACAGGAGAATTGGTGGGATTTGAAGCCCTTTGCAGATGGTTTCATGATGGACATTATATTTTCCCGGATCAGTTTATTCCAACCCTGGATAAGGAAGGGGTGATTTCGGAGCTGGATTTGGCTATTTTTCGGGAGACCTGTGCTGCCATCTTTCGATGGAAAGAAATGGGGTTGACACCGCCAAGAATTTCCTGTAATTTTTCCAAAAAGAACCTTTATATTCCGGGTATCGAAGCCAGAATTATGAAGGTGGTGGAAGAACATCATATTCTTCCAAGTGATGTGGAAATCGAAATTACAGAAAGTATGAAGGATGTGGAGTACCATCGATTAATAGAATTTGTAAAGAGCTTAAAAGAACAGGGCTTTCATATATCCATTGACGATTTTGGAACAGGGTATTCTTCCCTTTCTCTTCTTCATAATATTGAAGCGGATGTAATTAAAATTGACAAGTCTTTTACCGATAAGCTTACAACGGATCAAAAATCCGTAATACTGGTGGAGAGCATTGTTTCCATCGGTCATAAACTCCATATGGAAATTGTTGCGGAAGGCGTGGAAACCAGAGAACAAGGAAAGATATTAATGGAAATTGGCTGTAATATTGCCCAGGGATATTATTACAGCAAACCGGTGGACTATGAAACCACCACAGGAATAATAAAAGATTGCAACTATCAGCCAATAGCTGGTGAATAAAGAAAAGGAGGTAGCACCATGTTGGAAATTGGCGTAAAGGCACCGGATTTCACATTGCCGGATCAAAACGGAGATATGAGAAGTCTCTCTGACTATAAAGGAAAAAAGGTAGTACTATATTTTTATCCCAAGGATATGACTTCAGGGTGTACCAAACAGGCCTGTGCCTTTGGAGAGCTTTTTCCCCAGTTTGAGGAAAAAGGGGCAGTGATTCTCGGAGTAAGTAAAGACAGTGTTTCCTCTCATAAGAAATTTGAAGAAACGTACGGCTTGCCTTTTACCCTGCTTTCGGATACGGAAAAAGAGGTAATTCAGGCTTATGATGTGTGGAAAGAAAAGAAGAATTACGGAAAAGTCAGCATGGGAGTGGTTCGAACCACCTATCTGATCAACGAAGAGGGTGTGATTGAAAAAGCTTTTGGCAACGTGAAAGCAGCTGAAAATCCGCAGAAAATGCTGAGTGAATTGTAAATATAAGAAATGAGGAAAGTTTTATGAAGTTAGCAGTAATCTATGATTCTAAGACAGGAAACACAAAAAAAGCGGCCAACTGGATTGTGGAAGGTATGAGTGAGGTAGAAGGCATTATGGCAAAAGCCTTTTCCATTGATGAGGTGGATGTGGAATATGTTAAAGAGGCAAAAGGTGTTGTAATCGGTTCACCTTCCTATGCGGCGGCCATGACACCTGATTTACATCGTTGGCTTCTTGGAAACTCCGGTAAAATCGGCTTTGGAGGAAAACTTGGAGGAGCTTTTGCCACACAGCAGTATACCCATGGTGGAGGAGATCTTATTATTCAAAGTATTTTGACCTTTGAAATGGTAAGTGGAATGTTATGCTACTCAAGCGGTGGGGCATGTGGCGCACCGTTTATCCATTTGGGTCCGGTGGGTGTGAATAACAATATGGAAAAACACAACGGTTTGGACCATTATAAAGGAGATTTTTTGATTTTTGGTACACGATTTGCACAGAAGGCAACAGAGATTTTTGATTAAAACACAAAATGTGCAAATAATATGGATACAAGGTACAATTGCTTGACATGATTCTGAGAAAAGGATAAAATGTAAGTGTTGAAACTATGCCATAATATAGTAAACCAGATTGCTATAGAATGATATACACGTGACAACATTGTATTATTGAAAATTTAATAAAGGAGGTGCTCCTGTGCATTTTGACATTGTGTCCGCTATAATCGGTCTGATTATTGCCTGCATCGTTGCAATTCCGGTAACAAGCCAATACGTCACTGCCAAACGTAAACGACAGTACGAAGAGAAGGTAGGAAGTGCAGAAGACAGAGCAAGACAGATTATCGACGATGCTGTGAAAACGGCTGAGGCTAAGAAAAGGGAATCAATGCTTGAAATCAAAGAAGAATCCATTCGTACAAAGAATGAATTGGAGAAAGAGACCAAAGAGCGCAGAGCTGAAGTTCAGCGATTAGAACGTCGCGTTGTTCAGCGTGAAGAGAGTCTTGATAAGAAGATTTCAGCAGTTGAGAAGAGAGAAGCCGATGCCCAGGCCAAAGAGAAAGAGCTTGACATTCAGCGTGAGAAGATAGCGAAACTCAATGAGGAACGCGTACAGGAACTCGAACGAATCTCTGGATTAACCTCCGAACAAGCAAAAGATTATCTTTTAAAAACTGTTGAAGAAGATGTTAAACTTGATACTGCAAAATTAATCAAGGAATTGGAAAACAAAGCAAAGGAAGAAGCTTCAAAGAAGGCAAAGGAATACGTTGTAAATGCGATTCAGAAGTGTGCAGCAGATCATGTGTCTGAGGCAACCATCTCAGTGGTACAGTTACCGAATGATGAGATGAAGGGACGTATTATCGGACGTGAAGGAAGAAATATCCGTACATTGGAGACAATGACAGGTGTAGATTTGATTATTGATGATACACCGGATGCAGTAGTTCTTTCCAGCTTTGACCCGGTAAGAAGAGAAGTTGCAAGAATTGCTTTGGAGAAACTGATTGTGGATGGTCGAATCCATCCTGCAAGAATTGAGGAGATGGTTGAAAAAGCGCAACGTGAAGTAGACAACATGATGCGCGAAGAAGGTGAGGAAGCAACTCTTGAAGTTGGCGTTCATGGAATTCACCCTGAATTGGTAAGACTGTTAGGTCGTATGAAATTTAGAACCAGTTATGGTCAGAATGCATTAAAGCATTCCATTGAAGTTGCACAGTTATCCGGTTTGATTGCCGCAGAAGTTGGCGTGGATGTTAAGACCGCCAAACGTGCAGGTTTATTACATGATATTGGTAAGGCTGTGGATCATGAGATGGAAGGATCTCATATTCAGTTAGGTGTGGAATTGTGTAGAAAGTACAAGGAAAATGGACTTATTATTAACGCAGTGGAAGCACACCATGGTGATGTGGAACCGGAATCTTTGATTGCTTGTATTGTACAGGCCGCAGATGCAATTTCTGCAGCAAGACCTGGTGCGCGTAGGGAAACATTGGAAACCTATGCAAACCGTTTGAAACAATTAGAAGACATTGCAGACAGTTTTAAAGGCGTTGAAAAATCTTATGCTATTCAGGCAGGAAGAGAAATTCGTATTATGGTTGTTCCTGAGCAGATTTCTGACGCTGATATGGTTCTGTTGGGACGAGATATGGCGAAACGAGTAGAAAGCGAGTTGGCTTATCCGGGACAGATTAAGATCAGTGTAATACGCGAGTCTAGAGTGACCGATTACGCAAAATAATTTGACGTGAAAATAGGGATGTTGTAACAATTACGAAAATGATTGTTTCAACATCCTTTTTTATGTGGTAAGATGTTGAATTCCTGCTAAATATAGTGTAAAATACTAATGTTGCACCTGTAGCTCAGGGGATAGAGCAATGGATTCCGGTTCCATGAGCGGGGGTTCGAATCCCTCCAGGTGCGTAAATGAAAAAATAAGTTTGAAAATTCAAATTCGTTGTATATATGAAAGGAAAGTGGAAAGATGAAAGAGTGTAAAGAATTTTTAACAAAATATAAAAAGTATGTGATTGGCGTGGCGGCATTGATATTGGTTGTTATCATTGCTGTGGCCGCTTTTGGAAATGGCGGTTCTAAGAATTCCAAGGAGTTTGCAGAGAACGAAAACAAAGATTTGGAAAAGCTGATTACCAACTACTATGATGCTTATGCCAAAGGAGATACAAAGAAAATCACAGCATATGCGGCTCCGGTTTCCGATAATGAAAAGAGTTACATTAAACTTTTTGCCAAATATGTTGAAAAATACAACATCAAGAAAATCTATACCAAGCAGGGTGTAGATGAAAATGAAATGCTTGTTTCAGTAGAAATGGATGTAAAGTTTAAGGACGTTAAGACAGAGGCTCCTGGACTTGATTTCTTTTATGTAACCGGCGTGAATAACGGAGAGATGTACATTGTGAACCTTTACAGTCAGTTCAACTCACAGACCAAAGAGTATAAGACCGAGGATAACATCGAAGAGTGTATCCGTGAATTTGAATCCTTGGACGAAGTGGAGAAACTTCAGAGCAAGGTTCAGGACAGCTATGATGAAGCAGTGAAGAGTGATGAAAATCTGGACAAGATGATCAATACCACTATTGAAAAGGCTGTAACCGATTGGATGAGTAGCATCAAGTTAGAACAGAACCAGACACCGCCTGAGGCAGCTCTTACCGAGGAAGATTCCAAGGATGAGGAAAAGACCAAAGATACAGATGAGAAGGATGAATCCAAGGAAGACAGCGAGAAAGAGGATACAGAAGATACCAAAGAAGAGGACAGCAAGGAAGTAGAAGTCAAGAAGGTATCTGTAAAAGAATATGTGGTTACCAAAGAGGCTGAAGTAAATCTTCGTAAAGGACCAAGTATTAATAAAGAAAGTATGGCTCGTCTTGAGAAAGGTGCTAAGATGCAGGTAATCTGTATGAACACCTGGGGTGAATGGACCTACGTTAAGACAAGAAGCGGCAAGAAGGGATATATCAAGAATAACTTCTTAAAGACCTTGGATAACGATTACACCATGACCGGAGAAGACGGATATCCTGAGAAACAGAAGAAATACAAACTGTCATCAGAAACCAATCTTATGACCAGTATGAAGTCAAAAGCAAGAGTAATTTCCGCACTTACCAAAGGAACCAAGGTGAAGGTAATTACCTGCTACATCAACGGATATTCAAAGGTATCTTCCAACGGAAGAGTGGGTTACATTTTAACCGAGAACTTAAAACTTGACTAATACAGAAAGTAAAATAAAAAGATTTATGGCACCTCAGTGAAAGCTGGGGTGCTTGCAATATGAGGAAATACTATGTCAGAGATTCGAATTAATAAGTACTTAAGCGAAGCAGGCTTTTGTTCCCGACGGGAAGCGGATAAAAGAGTGGACAGAGGCGAGGTGTTTATTGACGGTGTCATGGCGGAAAACGGTTCGAAAGTCCGGGAAGGCCAGGTGGTTACCGTGGGTGGAAAGGAAATTTTAATGGGTGAACAGGAACCTGTTTTAATTGCCTTTCATAAACCGAAAGGAATTGTATGTACTGCTGAAAAAAGAGAAAAGGACAACATTATTGATTTTATAAACTATCCAACCAGAATTTATCCTGTGGGACGCCTTGACAAAGATTCCACCGGATTGATTTTACTTACAAATCAAGGGGACATTGTCAATAAAATGATGCGTTCCGGAAATGCCCATGAAAAGGAATATATTGTAACCTTGAATAAGGATGTGACAGCGGATTTTATGGAAGGAATGTCATCCGGGGTGCCTATTTTGGATACGGTAACAAGAAAATGTAAGGTGGAAAAAGTAGGAAAGAGAAAAATACGAATTATTTTGACCCAGGGCTTGAATCGACAGATTCGACGCATGTGCGAATATTTTGATTATCGTGTGGTGGCTTTAAAGAGAGTTCGCATTATGAACATTTCTCTTGGAGATTTAAAAGAGGGAACCTATCGGGATGTAACACCAAAGGAGTATGAGGA
The DNA here is from genome assembly GCA_024680055.1 of Lachnospiraceae bacterium. GTDB lineage: Bacteria > Bacillota > Clostridia > Lachnospirales > Lachnospiraceae > XBB1006. The sequence goes on from JAILCP010000058.1 coordinate 45,154, forward strand.
GTTGCTGAGACGAATCAAAGACTCTTCCAATGCACCCATTCGATATAAGGGAGAGGGTAAGTAGGAGAAGGTTATGACAAAAAAAGAGTACGAAAAACTAAAAGAAACCATAGACTACCACATGGATCGTTACTATAATCTGGACCAACCGGAAATTAGCGATTATGAGTACGACCAGCTGATGATTCAATTAAAAGAGGCAGAAAAGCAGCACCCTGACTGGGTGAGCCAGGATTCCCCGTCTCAGAAAATCGGAGGAATTGCCAAGAGGGAAGCGGGGGTAAAAATCACCCATGATGTGCCAATGCTTTCCATTGAGGACGTATTTGATAAAAAGGATGTGGAAGCTTTTGTTGTAAAAGTAAAGGAAAAACATCCGGATGCTTCTTTTTCGGTGGAGGCCAAAATTGACGGTCTTTCTGCCACCCTTCGCTATACCAAAAAAGAAGATGGAAAGATGCATCTTGACCTGTGTGAAACAAGAGGAGACGGTTTTGTTGGGGAGGATGTTACCGCCAATGCATTGGTGATTCCCGATGTACAAAAAACCCTGGATTTACCTTATGAGGAACTTCAAATTCGAGGGGAAGTGTATATGAGTCATGAGGATTTTCAAAGATTCAACGATGTACAAAGGGAAAACGGAAAAAAACTTGCGGCCAATCCGAGAAATCTTGCGGCCGGAACCCTTCGCCAGTTGGATCCTGCAATTACAAAGCAGCGTGGGTTAAAAATGTTTGTTTTTAATGTGCAAAAGGGCCCAAAACAATTGATGGAAAGCCATGTAGCGGGACTTTCCATGCTGAAAGAAAACGGAGTACCGGTTGTATATCATGAAAAATGCAATACAGCGGAGGAAGTGCTTTTTGTTATTGATAAAATAGCACAGTTGCGTGGCAGCTGGAACTATGACATTGATGGCGTGGTAATTAAAATCGATCAGGTGGACTATCGAAAGGATTTTGAGGCCGGAAGCAAATACAGCAGCGGTCACATTGCATACAAATACCCGCCGGAAGAATGTGTTGTGGTAATGGATGATATTTTGGTCAACGTGGGAAGAACAGGAAAGCTGACCTTTACCGGTGTTTTCCATGACGAAAAAACCGGGGAACCGGCCAGACTTTGCGGAACCAGCGTATCCAGAGCGACCCTTCATAACATGGACTATATCAAAGAGATGAAAATCGGAATGGGGGGTGCTTACAAGCTCTATAAAAGCGGTGAAATCATTCCCAAGTTAAACGGATGTGTAAAGGAGCCGGCAAGAATTTTTGAGGCTCCGACAAAGTGCCCTGTTTGTGGGGATGACTTGGTGTCAGAGGAAGACTCCTGTGATATCCGTTGTATTAATCTTTCCTGTCCTGCACAGCTCACCAGGGCCATTGCCTATTTTGCATCCTTGGATTGCATGAATATTGTGGGACTTGGGGAAACCCTGATTGACGATCTGGTAAAAGAGGGTTATCTGAAGGATTATGCGGATATTTACTATTTAAAAAATCATCGGGAAGAATTGATTGAAAATGGTATTCTCGGTAAGGAAAAGAATACAGATAAGATTTTGGCTGCCATTGAAGCATCCAAAGACCGGGAGGTATCTAAAGTATTGTGTGCCTTATCCATTCGAAATGTGGGCAAAACCACGGCAAAGGATGTAATGAAGCATTTTAACAGTCTGGATGAGTTGATGAATGCATCCATGGAACAGCTGGTGGAAATTGACGATGTGGGAGAAACCACAGCCACCTGTATCAGTGAATTTTTCAGCGATGAGAATAATCGAAAAATCTTGGAAAAATTAAAGAATGCCGGCGTTCAAACCAAAAAAGAAGCAGGCGAAGATGTGGAAAAGAAACTGGAGGGCCTTACCATTGTGGTAACCGGTACATTGCCAACACTTTCCAGAAAAGAGGCTGCAGAGTTGATTGAAACCTATGGAGGAAAAAACACCTCGTCGGTAAGCAAAAAGACGTCCTATGTTTTGGCAGGAGAAGCGGCCGGGTCGAAACTCACCAAGGCAAATGAACTGGGAATACCGGTAATTACCGAGGAGGAATTTTTGAAAATGATACAGTAAGTGTTTTCAAAATTCGATACTTTTGGTATAATGATTCTATCTATGATGAACATGTTTGTAGGAGGCAGAATATATGGCTGAAGACAGAAAAGCGTTTGTAATAAAGGAAGATGACATGGGAGAAATTACCGTGGCAGAAGAGGTTGTTGCAATTATTGCAGGAATTGCTTCCACCGAGGTAGAAGGAGTAAGCTCCATGTCCGGTAATATTACCAATGAGATTGTTGCGAAACTTGGAATGAAGAATTTATCCAAAGGTGTTCGCGTGGAGATGTGTGAGAACACCGTAAGCGTTCTGGTATCCGTGATTGTGGATTATCAGGCTAACGTTCCTGAAGTATCAAGAAAGGTTCAGGAAAGAATCAAGACGTCCATTGAAAACATGACAGGTCTCAACGTTGCTGAAGTAAATGTAAAGATTGCAGGTATTAACGTGAAAGACAACTAAGAAAAGGTGAGGGTGTCTAGTGACACCCTCTTTCGTTTATGAAGAGAATTATGAGGAAGAAGTATGAAAAGAAGAGAATTAAGAGATCGTATTTTTAAAATGTTATTTCGTGTAGAATTTCACGAGGCAGACAGTTTAGGAGAACAGTTGCAGGAATTTATTGCTGAGAATGAACCTATGGAAGAAGAGGATGAAGCTTACATTGAGCACAAATATCTTGCAATTAAAGAAAAGATTGAAGAAATTGACGCCAAGATTAATGAAAATGCAAAGGGTTGGAAGACCAGCCGTATGGGTAAGGTGGACTTGACCATTATTCGCCTTGGAGTATATGAAATGCTCTATGATGAAGAGATTCCAACTTCAGTAGCAATTAACGAGGCAGTGGAACTGGCAAAGAAATACGGCACAGATGATTCCCCTGCGTTTGTAAACGGTATTTTAGCAAAGATGGCATGATAAAGAATGTATACAGTGTTTCACAGGTAAATAAATACGTAAAGAACATGTTTGCCCAGGATTTTCTTTTAAATCGTATTTACGTAAAAGGAGAACTTTCCAATTGCAAATATCACACTTCAGGACATGTGTATTTTACCCTGAAAGATCAAGGGGGAACCATAAACGGGGTGATGTTTGCATCCAATGTTCGCAGCTTAAAATTCCGTATGGAAAGCGGACAAAGTGTCATTGTTCTGGGATCGGTTCAGGTATTTGAGAAAACCGGTGCCTATCAGCTTTATGCACGGGAAGTGGTGCTTGATGGCGAGGGCGTTCTTTATCAGAAGTTCGCGGCCTTAAAGCAGGAATTGGAAGAGATGGGAATGTTTGATTCCATGTATAAGAAACCTATTCCAAAGTATGTGCATACGGTGGGTGTGGTGACTGCCAAGACCGGAGCGGCTATTCAGGATATAATTAATATCACCCATCGAAGAAATCCTTATGTGCAGCTTGTTTTATGTCCTGTTTTGGTGCAGGGAGAAGATGCACCCCGCAGTATTGTGGAAGGCATTTACCAAATGGAACAGGTGAAGCCGGATGTTATGATTGTGGGCCGCGGAGGCGGATCTTTGGAGGACTTGTGGGCATTTAACGAAAAGGAAGTGGCCAAGGCTATTTTTGATTGCTCCATTCCGATTATCAGTGCTGTGGGACATGAAACAGATACCACCATTGCAGACATGGTGGCAGATTTAAGGGCACCCACACCATCTGCAGCAGCAGAGCTGGCAGTTTTTGATGTGGAACAGTTTTTTGCCAAAGTGGACCGCATGGAATTTGCATTGAACCAAAGAATGCAAATGGTATTGGAACAAAAAAAGCATGCTTTGCTGGATAAGAAAATGCGTCTGGAAAAGGAAAGTCCTGTAAACAGGTTAAATGATCATCGCATGCGTTGCGTGGACTACGAAGAAACTCTGGATCGCTTAATGAAAGACAAGGTAACAAGTTATCGTCATAAATTGGAACTTTTGGCAGGTACGTTGGATGGACTTTCACCGCTGAAGAAATTAAGTCAGGGACTCAGTTACGTGGAAGACGTGAAGGGTACAGCCATTCACAGTGTCGCCCAGGTCAAAGAGGGAGATTCACTGAACGTGCATGTGATGGATGGCGATATTATGGTAAAAGTAACGGATGTAAAGGAGAAATCAGATGGCAGATAAAACCATAGAAGATGCGTTTGATTCCATCGAAAAAATAATAGAGAAAATGCAAAACAAAGACACCTCTTTGGCAGAATCCTTTGCGTTATACGAAGAGGGAATGAAGGAGGTTTCTTTTTGCAATAAGGAAATAGATGGAGTAGAAAAGAAAATCCGGATTCTAACAAAGGAGCAGGAAAGTGACGGGGATGCAGAAGGAGTTTAAAGAAAAACAACAGTTGGCCCAGGAGATTGTATATTCCTTTTTGCCACAGGAAGAGGGCTTGCAAAAAAGTTGCCTTATGGCAATGAATTACAGTGTAAAGGCACCCGGAAAACGGCTTCGCCCTTTATTGATGATGGAAACCTACAGGATGTTTCACGGAGAATTTCCAAATAAGGTGTTGGAACATTTTATGGCGGCATTGGAATTTATACATACCTATTCGCTGGTGCATGATGACTTGCCGGCCATGGATAATGATGAATACAGAAGGGGCAGAAAAACAACTCATATTGTTTACGGACATGCCATGGGAATTCTGGCAGGAGATGCCCTTTTGAACTATGCCTATGAAACCGCCATAGGAAGCCTTTTTGAACCTTTGGCAGACGCAGAAAGAATTGGCATGGCAATGAAGGTACTGAGTGAAAAGGCCGGAATTTTTGGTATGGTAGGCGGCCAGGTTGTGGATGTGGAGAACGAAGGAAACCCGTTGTCCATGGAACAGTTGGATTTTATTTACCGATTGAAAACATCGGCGCTTTTGGAATGTGCCATGATGATTGGCGCTATTTTAGCAGGGGCAACAAAAAAACAGGTGGATGAAATTGAAGCCATTGCAAGAAATATTGGAATTGCCTTTCAGATTCAGGATGACATCCTGGATATTACAAGTACCACAGAGGTGCTTGGTAAGCCGGTGGGCAGCGATGAGAAGAATCAGAAAATGACTTATGCAGTTTTAAAAGGAGTGGAACAATCCGCAAAAGATGTGGAAAAATTAAGCCGTCAGGCGGTTGAAAAACTCCATGAAATGAAATTAGAAGATGAATTTGTGTCAGAGTTGCTTCTTTCACTGATTCATAGAAAAAAATAGGGATGATAAAATGGTACTGGATAATATAAAACAGTCAAATGATATAAAAAATATTGCAAAGGAAGATTTGCCGCAGCTTGCAGATGAAATCCGAGAATTCATTTTGGAGCATGTCTCCAAAACAGGAGGACATTTGGCCTCCAATCTTGGAGTTGTGGAATTGACCATGGCAATTCATCTTAGTTTTGACGTGGAAAAGGATCATATTGTATGGGATGTGGGACACCAATGCTATACACATAAGATTTTAACCGGAAGAAAAGAACAGTTTGATACTTTGAGACAATATAAGGGACTCAGTGGTTTTCCAAAACGAATGGAAAGTAAGGCGGATGCCTTTGATACCGGACACAGTTCCAATTCCATTTCTGCGGGAATGGGATATGCAGCAGCCAGAAATCTAAAGCATACAGATGAAAAGGTTGTGGTAGTCATCGGCGACGGAGCCATGACCGGAGGAATCGCTTACGAAGCTTTAAATAATGCATCCACCGTGGATGGTAATTTTATTATTATTTTAAACGATAATAATATGTCCATTTCCGAAAATGTGGGTGGCATGAATGCCCAGTTAACAAAATTGAGAACAGGCAACGTATATCGTGACTTGAAGAAGGCGGTGACCGATTCCCTGGAAAAAATTCCGGCGGTCGGTGACGGTATGGTACGAACCATACGAAAAACAAAAAACGGAATCAAACAGTTTATTGTACCGGGAATGTTTTTTGAAGAAATGGGAATCACCTATCTTGGCCCATGCGACGGACATAACATTCCGCAGCTAACCAAGATGTTCCGAGATGCCAAACGGGTGGACGGCCCGGTATTAATTCATGTAATGACAGAAAAAGGCAAGGGATATGAACATGCAGAGCGTCATCCTGCAAGATTCCATTCCACCGGAGCCTTTGATATAGAGACAGGACTTGGAAAGAAGGGAAAACCTTCTTATACAGATATTTTCTCCACCGTTATGAGAAAACTGGGGGAGAGAAATGACAAGGTGGTTGCCATTACTGCAGCCATGGCAGACGGAACAGGACTTCGACGTTTTCGAAATCTGTATCCGGAGCGATTTTTTGATGTGGGTATTGCAGAACAGCATGGCGTAACTTTTAGCGCAGGACTTTCTTTATCCGGATTTGTGCCTGTTTTTGCAGTATATTCCTCATTTTTACAGCGAGGATTTGATGAAATTGCCCAGGATGTCTGCATGCAGAACCTTCATGTGGTGTTTGCCATTGACCGTGCAGGACTTGTGGGAAATGACGGTCCCACCCATCATGGAGTATTTGACATTGCTTACTTAAGTATGCTTCCAAACATGGTGTTAATGGCACCAAAGAACAAATGGGAACTTTCCGATATGGTAAAATATGCCATTTCCCATAACGGTCCCATCGCTCTTCGTTACCCAAGGGGCGAGGCATACGATGAATTAAAAGAACACAGAGAACCGATTCGACTTGGAAAATCCGAGGTGATTCAAGAAGGAGAAGAGGTGGCTCTGATTGCATATGGAGCCATGGTAAAACAGGCCTATCAGGCGGCAACTTGTTTAGAACAGCAAGGGAAAAAGGTTACCGTAATCAACTTAAGATTTGCCAAACCACTGGATACCGCCATGCTTGATGAGGTGGCAAAAAATCATAAGGCAGTGATCACCTTGGAAGACCATTCTCTAAAAGGAGGCATCGGATCCATGATAGCTGATTACTATGCCACAAAGGGTGATGATAATGTGGTGCTGAAACATGTGGGTGTACCGGATGAGTACATTGAGCAGGGAAGTGTTTCTCAGCTATATGAAGAATGCAACATGGATGTTTCAAGTATTGTGGATTTGGTTCATTCATTGGATAATAGAGAATAATTACTGGAGAAAACATGAAAGAAAGATTAGACGTTTTATTGGTAAAAAGAAATTTGGCGCCCTCAAGAGAGAAGGCAAAGGCCCTGATTATGGCAGGAGATGTTTTTGTGGACGACCAAAAGGAAGATAAGGCAGGCACCATGTTTGCCGACACCGTAAAAATCGAGGTACATGGAAATACCCTCCGCTATGTAAGCAGAGGGGGTCTGAAACTGGAGAAGGCCATGAAGGAATTTCCCATTGATTTACAGGACAAGGTATGTATGGACATTGGGGCATCCACCGGAGGTTTTACCGATTGCATGTTGCAAAACGGTGCAAAAAAAGTATATTCTGTAGATGTGGGTTACGGACAGTTTGCATGGAAACTTCGCCAGGATGAACGAGTGGTGTGTATGGAAAAAACCAACATTCGTTACGTTACAAGGGAACATATTGACGAAGCCCTGGATTTTGCTTCTTGCGATGTATCTTTTATCTCTTTAACCAAGGTTTTGGGACCGGCCTATGAGCTGTTGAAAGATGGCGGCGAAATGGTATGTCTGATAAAACCCCAGTTTGAAGCGGGAAAAGAAAAAGTCGGTAAGAAAGGGGTTGTAAGAGACCCGAAAACCCACTTGGAAGTGATAGAAACCATTGTTGACTTTTGTGTGGAAACGAAATTTTCGGTGATGGGATTGTCTTATTCACCGATAAAAGGACCGGAAGGAAACATTGAATATTTGATTTACATAAAGAAGACAGGTAATGGAAGTATTGAAGGAGATGTAAATCCGGAGAACGTTGTGAAATGTGCCCACGGACAATTGGATCAGGTATGAACAAATTTATCATTATTGCAAACGCAATCAAAACAAACAGTAAACATTATGTAGAGATTCTTCAGGATGCAATCAAGTCCAATCATGCAACACAAGAGACGGTGTGGATTTATGATGATACGGATTTGAAGGAATCCATAAAGGACATGGACTTTAGCGGAATGGATGCAGCCATTGTGGTAGGTGGAGACGGAACCATGATACGTGCAGCCAGAGCTTTAAGGCAGTACGATTTTCCTTTTGTTGGGGTCAATCTTGGAACCGTTGGTTTCTTGTGCGAAATTGACAAGGAACACATTCCGGAAAGTGTAAAACGTCTTGTGGAGAATGATTTTGAAATCGAGCAGCGTATGATGCTGTGTGGCGTGGCAGAAACCACCGGAAGAGATTATGCGTTAAATGAAATTGCATTTGGTAGGGGACGCCAGATGAATGTGGTTTCTTTGGCGCTTTATGTGGACGGGAAACATTTGATTACTTATCGTGGAGATGGTCTTGTAATTGCAACGCCAACGGGATCCACTGCATACAGTCTTGCCTGTGGAGGCCCGATTTTAGATCCAAGGTCCAGAATGATTATTGTAACACCAATTGCGCCCCATTCCATTTCTTCTGCAAGAAGTATTGTGCTGGAAGTGGGAGTGGAAATCGAAATACGACCGGTATTTCGTAATGACCGTAATCAAAATGATATTGTGGTATGTTTTGACGGAACCGATACCTATTCCATGACGGGGCCGGTGGGAATTTGCAAAGCCAATAATGATTTGAAAATGATTAAAATGAGTGAAACCGGATTTTTGGATGTGCTGAAACACAAATTGTAAAAGCAAAAAGAGGATAAGGAAATGTTACAGAGTTTACATGTTAAAAACCTGGCTTTAATTGATGAAGTAGAGGTTGAATTTCATAAAGGTCTTAATATTCTTACCGGCGAAACAGGAGCCGGTAAGTCTATTATTGTGGGATCCATTAATTTGGCTCTGGGGGAGAAAGTATCCAAAGATATGGTTCGAGATGAATCTGTTCCGGCGTTTGTGGAATTGATTTTTCACGTGGACACCAGGGAACAGGAAGAAGCGTTAAAAGCGTTGGATATTTTTCCGGAAGATGAGTGCATTATTTTAAGCAGGAAAATCACCTCCGGAAGAAGTGTTGCCAGAGTGAATTCAGAGACGGTGACAGTTTCTGCATTAAAAGCAGTGGCATCCATTTTTATTGATATCTACGGTCAGCATGAGCATCAGACCCTTTTACACAAGAAAAAGCACTTAGAGCTTTTGGACTCTTATGCACATGCTTCCTTGGATGACCTGAAAAAAGAGGTTAAAGAATTATATGGAACGTATCGGAAGCTGAAATCCAAAATGGAAGACATGGGGATGGATGAAAGTGAGCGGATAAAAGAGCTGGATCTTTTGGAATTTGAGATTTCAGAGATTTCTTCCGCCTATTTAAAATCCGGAGAAGACGAGGAATTGGAACAGCGCTATCGTAAAATGACCGGATCGAAGAAAGTGGCAGAGGCCTTTTACAGTGCATATCGCATGTTAAGTGAAGAGGATGAAAGTGCCTCCTCAGTGATTTCAAGGGCAACAAGGGAATTAAGCTCTGTCAGTGATTTTGATGAAACTTCACAGGAAATTTATAATACCGTTGCTCAGGTGGAAGATATGCTGAATCAGCTTGGACGAGATCTGTCCGGTTATTTGGAACAGCTGAATTTTTCTCAAGAAGAGTTTTATGAAGTGGAGCAGCGCTTGAATGAAATTAACCGCTTAAAGGATAAGTATGGGTATACCATTGAGGACATCCTTTTAGCCCTTGAGGAAAAACAGCAGCGTGTAGATGAATTAAATCATTACGAAGAATATAAAAAGTCCGTGGAAGAGGAGTTTAGCAGGGTAAAAAAAGAACTTCTTAAAAAATCCGAAGAACTTACCGGGATTCGAAAGAAAATGGCAAGTGAATTGACCTTTAAAGTGACTCAGGCCCTGATTGATTTAAATTTTTTGGACGTGGCCTTTGATATGCACTTTGAAGAGTTAAAAGAGCCAACGGAAAATGGTATGGATGCGCCGGAATTCAAAATCAGTGTCAATCCGGGAGAAGCTTTAAAACCATTAGACAAGGTGGCTTCCGGTGGAGAGCTGTCCAGAATTATGTTGGCCATGAAGTCGGTTCTTGCAACCAATGATAAAATACCTACGTTGATTTTTGACGAAATTGATACGGGAATCAGCGGACGAACAGCCCAGATGGTGGCTGAAAAAATGAATGATATCGGACGCAGCACCCAGATTATCAGTATTACCCATTTGCCGCAGATTGCGGCCATGGCGGATGCCCATTTCCTCATTGAAAAACAGGTGGTGAAGGAAAATACGGTTTCCAATATCCACTGTTTAACTGAGGAAGAAAGTTATGAGGAACTGGCAAGAATGCTAGGTGGTGCGGTGATTACCGATGCGGTTCTTTCCAATGCTAAGGAGATGAAAGAACTGGCGAAAAACCAAAAGAAATAGGAGAAACACATGGATACACAGTTTACACGAACACAAATGCTTCTTGGAGTAGATGCAGTGGAGAAATTAAAGCAAAGCAAGGTTGCGGTTTTTGGCGTCGGAGGCGTGGGAGGCTACGTGGTGGAAGCATTGGCGCGAAGTGGTGTAGGTTCCATTGTTTTAGTGGATAAGGACGCAGTGAGTGTTTCCAATATTAACAGACAAATCATTGCAACCACCTCCACCGTTGGAAGAGACAAGGTGGATGTTATGAAGGAGCGTATTCTTGATATATGTCCCAAGGTGCAGGTGGAAGCCAGAAAATGTTTTTTCCTTCCGGAGAATGCAGGAGAGTTTCCTTTTGAAGAATATGATTATGTGGTAGATGCGGTGGATACGGTCACTGCCAAAATTGCCCTTGTGATGAGAGCAAAAGAATACAACGTACCGATTATTAGCTGTATGGGTGCGGGAAACAAGCTGGATCCTACCGGTTTTATGGTAAGCGATATTTATAAAACAGAGGTATGTCCCCTGGCAAAGGTGATGCGACATGAATTGAAAAAAAGGGGAATTAAAAAACTAAAAGTGGTATATTCCAAAGAGCAGCCCATTAAGCATGAGGGCGAAAATGTGCCGGGAAGTGTGGCCTTTGTACCTTCTGTGGCGGGGCTGATCATTGCCGGTGAAGTGATTAAAGATTTAAGTAAAAAGGTAGAGTGATATGGAAAGTAATACCACCAAAAAGAAAAAGACATTGACTTATGCTGAGGAAGTGGAGCTAAGTCTTCGAAAAAAATTCAAAAAAAATATATGGTCCAGATTTGCAAGGGCCATTAATAATTATGATATGCTTCAGCCGGGAGATAAGGTGTGTGTATGTATCTCCGGCGGAAAAGATTCCATGTTAATGGCAAAATGTTTTCAGGAATTAAAGCGTCACAATAAATTTTCCTTCGACGTTAAGTTTTTGGTTATGGATCCGGGTTACAGTGAGACAAACCGAAAATTAATCGAAGAAAATGCCAAAAAACTACAGGTTCCCATTGAAATCCATGAATCGGATATTTTTGATGCGGTGGTGGACATTGAAAAATCCCCGTGCTATTTATGTGCCCGCATGAGAAGAGGCCATTTATATGCCTTTGCAAAAGAAATGGGTTGCAACAAAATAGCTCTGGGACACCACTATGATGATGTAATCGAAACCATTTTAATGGGAATGTTGTATGGTTCTCAGATTCAGACCATGATGCCGAAACTTCACAGTACCAATTTTGAGGGAATGGAGCTGATACGTCCGTTGTATCTGGTAAGGGAAGAGGATATTATTGCCTGGAAAGAGTATAATCATCTGCAGTTTTTGCAGTGTGCCTGTAAATTTACAAAGGAGAACCAAAGAAACAGTGACAAAGAGTCTGCATCAAAGAGACTGGAGATTAAGGCCTTGATTGCAGAGTTAAAGAAAACCAATCCTTTTGTTGAAAGCAACATCTTTAAAAGCGTGGAAAATGTTAATGTGGATACGGTAATTCAGTATAAAAAGCATGGCGTGAAACACCATTTTCTGGATTCATATGATGATGTAACAACGAATGAATAAGGAGGAAAGGAATAGATCCATGGGAATAACTTGGAAAGATAAATTAAACGGTTCCATACGAAATAAAATGTTTTTGCAGGCCATTATTACGGTTTTGCCATTTTTATTGGTTGTCATTTATCTTATGTATTCCATGATGCATTACAACAATACATACAAATCCATGATTAATTCCATGACGGTGGCCAATAATTACAACCTGAATTTTAAAGATTCCATGGATGAAAGTCTGTATAAACTGGTGGTGGGCTATACCACTTTTCATGATATTGAAAAAGAACCGGATTTGCAGGACCCTTATGATTTAATTGCAGATATGCGTAGAGAATTCGGAGAACTTGAAAGAAATGCAACGGAGCCGGATTGTAAGATTTGGCTTGGAAGCTTGCTTCGAAACATAGACACTCTGGAAAAACGTGTGGATGTTATTCGTGATAATCTGAAAAAGGGCGGAAAGTACAACGAAAATATTGAGATGCTGGATTCTGACATATATATTTTAACGGAACTGATTCAGGATGATATTCAGCATTATATTTCCTATCAGACAAAAAGCATGGATAATGTGTCCCTTTCCCTGCAGCAGCAGATTCATGATTTTATGTTGCTGACCGGGGTTTTGGTTGCGGCGTTGATTATGGTGGTAAGTATGTATACTTACACGACGGTATCCGGTATGCTCAGTCCGCTAAACGAACTTCATCATGCCATGGACCGGGTTTCACAGGGAGATTTTAAGGCCCGGGCCAAGGTTACAAGTAAGGACGAGCTGGCAACGTTGGCCACCGGTTTTAACAGCATGGCCGCCAATATGCAGGGACTGATTGACGAAATCAAGGAGGATGAGCAAAAACTGCACCGTATGGATTTGCGCCTTTTGCAGGAACAGATCAATCCCCATTTCCTATACAACACTCTGGATACCATTGTATGGTTAATTGAGGGAAATGAGCCGGAACAGGCGGTGGAAATGGTGGTTCATCTTTCGGGATTTTTCCGCCTTGTTTTAAGCAAGGGCAAGGAATTTATATCCATTGCAGAGGAAAAACGGCATATCAGTACCTATCTTGAGATTCAAAAAATGCGTTACGGGGATATTATGGAATATGAAATCTCCTTTGATAAGGTGATTTATGACTATGAGATTTTAAAACTGTCCCTGCAACCCATTGTGGAGAACGCTTTGTATCATGGGATAAAATATAAAAGGTCAAAGGGCTACGTACATATTACCGGTGAAAAAGAAGGAGATGTGATTCATCTTGCAGTAAGGGACAATGGCGTGGGTCTGTCGGAAGAGGAGTTAAAAGAGCTGCAAAGTGCCATTTTGAAACCTTGCAACGAAACGGAGAAAGGCTTTGGTCTTGCCAATGTAAATGAACGAATTCGAATGTATTACGGTTCGCAATACGGTATGCGAATCGAGTCGGAAAAAGATAAAGGAACCCTGGTGGAGATTACCATTCCGGCCATTCGCCATGAGAAGGAGGAGCATAATGAAAATTAGAAGAAGAAACATCATAGGACTTCTTTTATCCCTTATGCTTTTGCTGTGTGGCTGCGGAGAGGAGCAGGGAACCACAGGTGCCATTGATCACAAAACACCGGTGAATGATGGAGGGACCATTGTGGTTGGCGTTTCCCAGGTGGGAAGCGAATCGGTATGGAGAAGTGCCAATTCCAAATCGGTACAGGAAGTTTTTACAAAGGAAAACGGATATTATCTGATTTTTGATAATGCAAGACAAAAACAGGAAAATCAGGTGAAAGCCATTCGTAATTTTATCTCCCTTCAGGTGGATTATATTGTGTTTTCACCCATTACGGAAGACGGATGGGAAACCGTGTTAAAAGAGGCAAAAGATGCAGGAATTCCCGTTATTTTAATGGACAGGAAGTTGGAAAATAAATACGACGGCCTATATACCACATGGGTGGGCTCCGATTTTTACGGCGAAGGTGTAAAAGCGGGGCGCTGGCTGGAAGATTATCTTGGAGATAAAACGGAACAGGTGAATATGGTGGTGCTAAAAGGAACCAAAGGAGCCAGTTCCATGATCGGAAGAACCAAGGGCTTTCAAGATGTGGCAAAGGAACATTCCAATTGGAAGATTTTAGAGGAAGCGGATGCGGATTACACCACCGCCAAAGGGGAAGAAGAGATGGAGCGGCTTTTAAAAACCTATCCGGACATTGATGTTTTGGTTTCCCAAAACGATGACATGACCTTTGGAGCCCTAAAAGCCATTTCCGCTGCAGGAAAGAGCACCGGTGTGGGCGGAGAAATTACCGTGATTTCCTTTGATGCGGTAAAACGTGCGTTGGAACTGGTGGAAAAAGGTGTGATTAATCTGGACGTGGAATGCAATCCAAATCAGGGTGAAAAACTCGCAGAGGTGATTACCCGTCTGGAAAAAAAGCAAAATATAGAGAAAGCTTATTATGTTGATGAGATGATTTTTACACCTGAAAAGGTGGGATTATACATAAAAGACAGAACATATTAATGAGAGGTATATAGAGGTATATATGATTAAGGCGTTTTTAGTAGAAGATGAAACCGTGATTAGAGAGGGACTTCGGGATAATATTCCGTGGAATGAATTTGGTTATGAGTTGGTGGGAGAAGCAACCGATGGAGAAATGGCGCTTCCTTTGATTCGTAAACATCATCCGGACGTGTTGATCACCGATATTAAAATGCCATTTATGGATGGTTTATCCCTTAGCAGAATTGTCAGCGAAGAATTTCCTGACATGAAAATTATTGTAATCAGTGGATACGATGATTTTGATTATGCCAGACAGGCCATTGAAGTAGGGGTGGAGCAATATCTGCTAAAACCTATTACCAAAAACAAATTAACCAAGGTGTTAATAGAGTTAAAAGAAAAAATTGAACAGAGTCAGGAGCAACAGGATTATCAGGCAAAGTATTTAAGTGAAATACACGAGTACGAACAGTTCTCCCTGCGTCGATTCTTTGAACGATTGTTTGAAGGGGGATGGCAGGTCAAAGAGATATACGAAGAAGCTGCAAAACTGGAACTGGATATTGCAGCTCAAAGCTATAACCTGTTGCTGATCTACATTCGTGAGAACAACGAAGATAAATCCTTTGAGGAGAAGTTTACCGGAAAAGAAGAAGAGATTGTCCATTTCTTTTTACGTAATCCGGAGTATTTAATGTGCCGTTTGAATCTTCATACCTACGGCGTGCTGGTAAAAGGAGACAGTGACAGTATCCGTCGCAAGACCAGAAAGGGAATTGAACATGTAAAAGACATATGTGAGGGAAATGAAGATATGGTTTCCTGGTACGTGGCTGTGGGAGAATATGTGGAACGTTTAAGTATGCTTTCTGCCTGTTATCAGAAGGCCAATATGTGTTTTGCATGTCGTTTCATTATGCCAAAAACCCATATTCTGGAAGAAGGAACCATCGATTCCATTGAGATGCATCCGGAACAGCAGGGCCTGGAAAACATAGATTCCGGAAAAATGAGCCCGGAGATTATCAAAGAATTTTTGCAAAAAGGTGAAGCAAGTGAAATCGACAGCTTTGTCCAAAGTTATCTAATGGGAATCCAGGATGCATTGGAAACCAAAATGATTAAGGACTACGTGATTTTAAATATACGTTTTGCCACAATTTCCTACATGGAATCCCTTGGTATTACCCAGGGGGAATTCTTACAAAAAATTGAGGAAAACGGCGGATTGTCCACCGATGATATTTCTCAGTACATTGTAACCATTTTAGGGGTGGCAATTGATATTCGCGATAGGAAAAGCGATGACCAGATCAGCCGCCTGATACGAATGGCCCTGGATTACATTGATGAAAACTTCACCAAAGAATCCTTGTCCTTAAACACCGTGGCCAATTACATTCATATCAGTCCAAATTATTTCAGTGCCGCTTTTAGCCAGAATATGCGTATGACCTTTGTGGAATACGTTACCAAAAAGCGTATGGATATGGCCAAAAAATTGCTTCGCACCAGTGATTTAATGGCAGGTGAAATCGCTTTTGCCGTTGGTTACAAGGATTCGCATTACTTTAGCTTTGTATTCAAAAAGACGGTGGGAATCAGCCCAAGGGAGTACCGCTCCGGTAAAAGAGTACAGGGCGCCGGAGAGAAAAAGCCGTCTGGCAAAGCTTAAATTTCATAATTTTAAG
This sequence comes from Lachnospiraceae bacterium, assembly GCA_024680055.1. Classification (GTDB taxonomy): domain Bacteria; phylum Bacillota; class Clostridia; order Lachnospirales; family Lachnospiraceae; genus XBB1006. Next base: position 61,415 of record JAILCP010000058.1, read on the forward strand.
TTTTGATTGTCCATGGGACTTCCTTTGATCTGACAGGAAGTCCTTTTAATTTGTCTATCATACAAGAAGCGACCAGTTCCCCTACCTCGTGAGGCTTGTGGGAAAGGGTGATAAGGGACCCTCTGGTAATATTGGAAAGATAGGAGTTATGAAAACACCCGATGGAATAGTCTTTCAAATTCAGAGTAGGGTCTCCGGCAATCTGGTGAATCAGCCAATAGGCAATCTCATCGTTATAGGTCATAATGGCAGAACAGGTGGTGGACAACATGGGAATCATCTGTTTAATAAAGGTGGTATCCTGGTTGACCTGAAGATTTCGATATTCATTGGTTCGAAACCATAAAATCTGTTTGTCGTCAATGGTTAAACCATAATCTCTCATGGCCTCCATAAATCCCTGATAACGTTCCATACTGGTTTTCTCATCCCCGTGTAAGATGCAGCCGATTCTGGTATGTCCATGGAGGTAAAAATGTTTCACCAAAGCATAGGCGCCCCCGTAATTATCATCTTTTACCACAGTAACGTTGGAGAGATGATCATAAAAGTTATTAAGAAAAATAAGTTTTGTTCCAAGGGTAATCAGAGAATGATAAAGGTCCAGGTTGGGATTTGGAAGGGCACTTTTACTTCCTTCAACAATGATTCCACGAAGGGGTTGCTTTAGAATCTCAGTAAGAATGCGACGTTCATTTTCCACCTGATTATCGGTAATAAAAATCTTTAAATCATAACCTTGAACAAACAGAGTTTTACGAATATCTTCAATTAGAGTGGGATAAATGTAGAGAGTATCGCTGTATATCAAAAGTCCCACGGTATTATCCTTTTGTTCCGGCATAAGTCCGGTAAGATAGCAGCCGCTTCCCCTGCGGCGGGTAATCAGATGTTCTTCCTCCAGGATGTGAAGGGCATTGCGCACCGTTTGACGGCTGACCTTGTAACGTTTTGACAATTCCTCCTCTGTTGGAAATGTAGCATTACCAATTGCAAGGTCATGTATGATTTTTTCTCTCAATTTTTCCGCCAACCATTTGTATTTAATCGCCATGCTTTTTACCTCCACCGTATAAAAATGCAACATTCCATAAAAAATCAAACTTCATGTGGGATAATTATGAATATGCACAAAACAAAATATGTTCATTTGACGTCTAAAAACTCCAAAAATGAACTGAAAATTGATAATTTTAAACTGAAAAATGAAAAAAATAAACAACAATTTCAATTTGTATTCTTTTTGAATTATAGCACCTTGAATTTGTATTGTAAATAACTTACGAACCTTAGAAATATAAGGGAATTTCATTGACGCAAAAATGTGAAAATGATATGTTTGAATCGTAGGGAGAAGACATCCCATAATACATAGTTGAGGAGGATTTATCTATGAAGAAAAAATTGTTGGCAGTGTTATTAGCATCTGCTATGGTATTTGGTCTTGCAGCATGCGGATCAAGTACAGAGAAGAAGGAGAGCAGTGACGATTCCAAGAAAACAGAAGAATCCAGTGACTTAATCAAAGTTGGTATTATTAACAACGACCCGAACGAGTCCGGATATCGTACCGCTAATGACAAAGATTTGCAGGCAATGTTTACTAAGGAAAATGGCTATGATGCAACATTTGCATACAGCTTAAAGAACGATGAGCAGATTTCAGCAGCTCAGAAGATGATTACTGACGGTGTTGATTATTTACTTTTATCAGCAGCTGATACATCCGGTTGGGATTCTGTATTAAAAGATGCTCAGGATGCAGGAACAAGAGTCATCTTATTTGACCGTACCATCGATGCAGATGAGAGCTTATATGAAGCTTCTATCGTTTCCGATATGGCTAAAGAAGGTGAAACAGCTTGTGACTGGTTAAAAGAACAGAAACTTGATACTTACAACATTATCCACATTCAGGGTGTTATGGGATCTGCAGCTCAGAAGGGACGTTCTGAAGCACTTAACAAAACAGCTGAATCTGAAGGATGGAACATTGTTACACAGCAGACAGCTGAGTGGAACGCAGAAAAGGCACAGCAGATTGTTCAGTCCGTTATCGATGCAGGAACAGAATTTAATGTAATCTATGCAGAAAACGACGACATGGCAAAAGGTGCTGTAGCAGCTCTTGACAAAGCAAACATCTCCCACGGCGTAAAAGGTGACGTTTTAGTTATGGGATATGACTGCAACAAGTGGGCATTACAGGAACTCTTAGATGGAAACTGGAACTATGACGGACAGTGTAACCCATTCCAGGCAAGCTACATTGATGAAATCATCAAGAAACTTGAAAATGGCGAAACATTAGAAGAAAAGACCATCGTTATGGATGAAAAAGGTTTCGATGCTAAGACAATCACAGAAGAGGATGTTGAAAAATACGGAATCTAATGTAATTTAAAAATTATTGAACTTAGGGGCGCGGTACAGCGTTACTTGTACCGTGCCCTTTTTAGAAAAATAAAGGAGTGACACGCTGGTGAAGGAAAATACCATTTTGGAAATGAAAAATATTCATAAAAGATTCCCTGGCGTCAAGGCGTTACAAGGTGTGGATTTCTCTTTGAACAAAGGTGAAATTCATGCATTAATGGGAGAGAATGGAGCCGGAAAATCAACTTTAATTAAAGTTTTAACCGGTGTTTATGAAAAGAATGAGGGAGAGATTTACGTGAACGGTATAGAGAAGCCGGCTGTAATTCGTTCACCTCAGGAGGCACAAGCCCTGGGAATCAGTACCGTATATCAGGAGATTACGCTTTGTCAGAATCTTTCTGTAGCGGAAAATATGTTCATTGGTAGATTGAACCATAACAATGGACGTAGTTGGAAAAAAATGAATGAGGCGGCAGATAAGATTTTGAAAAATCTTGGAATTCCTGCCAGAGCGACACAACAGTTGTCTACATGTTCCATTGCGATTCAGCAGATGGTTGCCATTGCAAGAGCAGTGGACATGGATTGTAAAGTGTTAATATTGGATGAGCCTACATCTTCTTTGGATGAAGGTGAAGTTGAAAAACTTTTTACCCTTATGAGGGACTTGAAAAAACGTGGCGTGGGAATTATCTTTGTAACACACTTTTTGGAACAGGTTTATGAAGTGTGTGACAAGATTACAGTACTTCGTGACGGCAAATTGGTTGGTGAATATGAAATCAAGGATTTGCCGAGAGTACAATTGGTGTCAAAGATGCTTGGAAAAGAACTGGATGATGTTTCTGAAATTAAGGATAGTTCTTTGGCATATAAAGGTACAGATACAGATGTCCCTGTTTACGAGGCAAAAGGTCTTACAGGAACAACAGGTATTAAACCGTTTGATTTTGAAATTAAAAAAGGTGAAGTCAATGGGTTCACCGGGCTTTTGGGTTCCGGACGTAGTGAGTGTGTAAGAGCCATTTTCGGAGCTGACAGAACCGTTGGTGGAACTGTAAAAATAGATGGAAAAGAAACCAAGATCAACCGTCCAATCGATGCCATGAAGCATGGTATTGCCTACCTTCCGGAGGATCGAAAGGGAGACGGAATCGTTGGAGATTTATCGGTTCGTGACAACATTATACTTGCGCTTCAGGTAAAAAAAGGATTCTTCAAACCTTTTACCAAAGCGGAAGCCAACAAGTTTGCAGATGAATACATTAAGCTGTTAAATATTAAAACAGCATCTGCAGACACACCAATCAAATCTTTATCCGGAGGAAATCAGCAGAAAGTAATACTGGGAAGATGGCTTTTAACCCATCCGGAATATTTGATATTGGATGAGCCTACAAGAGGTATTGATGTAGGAACAAAGATTGAAATTCAAAAATTAGTATTAAAACTTGCATCCGAGGGAATGAGCATTACCTTTATCTCTTCTGAAACAGACGAGATGCTTCGTACCTGCTCAAGACTGATTGTTATGCGAGACGGAAAAGTGGTAGGAGAGTTGAAAGATGATGAACTTACCCAGAATATGATTATGAGTACCATTGCAGGAGGTGAAGCGTAAAAATGAAATTAAGGAAGATGACATTTAACAAACAGCTTTTAATACCTCTGATTGCACTTTTGGCGTTGGCCATTTTTAATCTTTTGGCTGACCCGTCATTCTATAAAATCACATTGGGTTATAACAGTGCGGGAAACCCGGTTTTATCCGGATATTTAATTACAATTCTGGATTATGGCTCTGAATTGGCAATTCTTGCCATTGGTATGACCCTTGTAACAGCGGCAACCGGTGGACAGGATATTTCCGTTGGAGCAGCCATTGCCATTGCCGGTTCTGTTATTTTAAGAGTTCTTTGCGGAACCGAAACAAGCCCGGCCCATATGAAAGCGCCTGTGATTGTGGCATTTTTAATTGCAGTGGTTGTGGCCATGTTATTTGGAGCTTTTAACGGAACCCTGGTTTCTGTATTTAATATTCCGCCGATGGTGGCAACCTTGATTCTTTACACAGCAGGTCGTTCCATTGCAGCCTGGATCAACAATAACCAGTTACCGATTGTAAATGAAAAATCCTTCCATGTTTACGGTGGATTTATTCCGGGAATTCCAATTCCGACGCCGTTTTTTATCGCTGTGATTTGCGCAGGTCTAACGGCATTGATGTTGAAATTTACAACCCTTGGATTGTATACACAGGCAGTTGGTATCAACGAGAAATCTTCCAGATTAAACGGTATCAATCCAACATTTATTAAGTTTTTAACCTTTGTAATTTTGGGAGTTTGTGTGGCTGTGGCAGCGTTGATTAAAGTCAGCCGTCTTTCCACCATTAACTATTCCGTTATTGCAAAAGATATTGAAATGGATGCCATTTTAGCAGTTGCCCTTGGCGGTAATGCTCTTAGCGGCGGTAAGTTTAATATGCCTGCATCCATTCTTGGAGCTTACGTTATTCAGTTCCTTACCACAACACTTTATAAGTGCAATGTTTCTTCCGCAGCCTTATCTGCATACAAAGCGGTGGTTGTAATTGTACTTGTGGTATTAAGTGCGCCAACGGTTAAGGATAAGCTTTCAAAGTTTTGGAATAAGGTAAAACCGGCTACATCAAAAGAAAAGGAGGCAGCTTAAGATGACAAAAATTAAGACACGAATGAAAAGCATGTCAGATACCAACCTTCTTTTGATTATTACAATTTTGGTATTTATTATAATGTATGGAAGTGCCATGGGAATCCTTGGAGAGGGATTTTTAAAACCACAGACCTTCTTCAACATCCTTGATGCTCAGGCGGCACTTTTGATTGCCTCCATTGGTATGAGTGTGGTTATGATTACCGGAGGAATTGATATTTCCGTAGGTGGTGTTACCGGCCTTGTTACCATGTGCTGTGCGGTATATCTTGATTTTGGCGGCGGAAACATTTTGGTTTCCTTCTTAATCGCAGTCGGTATTGGCCTTTGTTTCGGATTGGTTCAGGGATACCTGGTTGCATACCTTGAGATTCAGCCGTTTATTGTTACATTGGCAGGTATGTTCTTTGCAAGAGGTTTAACCACCATTGTACATACCAATCCGTTTAACGTTGCCAATAAAGAGTTTATCGCATTAAAGGATACAAGAATTATTATTCCGGGACTTGGTACAGTGAACCGACTTGGAAACTACATCGATGCTTACGTGGAAATTGGAGCAGTGGTTGCAGTGATTCTGGTGATTGTGTTCTTTATTGCTCTTCGTTGGACGAAGCTTGGTAGAGCTTTTTATGCAGTGGGCGGTAATCCATCCAGTGCGTTGATGCTTGGAATTAACGTGAAACGTACCAGATTTTTCTCACATTTGATTTGTGGAGTTCTGGCAGGTGTTGCAGGTTATGTCTATTTCCTGCATGTTGGTTCCGGTTCTCCGTCCCATGCAACAGGACTTGAAATGAATGCCATTGCATCTTCCATTATTGGTGGAACCATGTTAACCGGTGGTGTTGGTAACGTGGTAGGTACATTCTTTGGTGTAATGTCCCTTGCAACCATTCAGAACATTGTAAGTTCCATCGGACTTGACCAGGCATGGTGGACAGGAATTACAATTGCTGCTATGCTGTGTTTGTTCCTTGTTATTCAGAGTGTGGTAATGGCTTGGAAGAGAAAGAAATAAGAAAAGCAAAAAAAGCGCCCGAGCGGAACTGTTTGGGCGTTTTCTTTAAAAAATATAAATAAAACAGTGAGGTGCCTATTATGGAAATGAAGAAATACAAATTTTGGTTCTGTACCGGATCACAGGACTTATACGGAGATGAATGTTTGGCAAAGGTTGCAGAGCATTCACAGAAAATTGTGGAGGCATTGAATAATTCCAAAAAGCTTCCTTTTGAGGTGGTATGGAAACCAACCTTAATTACCAATGAATTGATTCGTAAAACATTCAACGAAGCAAATACAGATGACACCTGTGCCGGTGTGATTACATGGATGCATACATTTTCTCCTGCAAAATCCTGGATTTTAGGACTTCAGGAATACAGAAAACCATTATTGCATTTTCATACCCAGTTCAACGAGGAAATACCTTATGACACCATCGATATGGATTTTATGAATGAAAACCAGTCCGCTCACGGTGACAGAGAATATGGTCACATTGTCAGCCGAATGAGAATGGAGCGCAAAGTGGTAGTTGGTCATTGGTCCGACCCTGTGGTTGTGGAGAAAATTGCAAACTGGATGAGAACTGCCGTTGGTGTATGTGAAAGCAGCCACATTCGTGTTATGAGAATTGCCGACAACATGCGAAACGTTGCCGTAACCGAAGGTGATAAGGTAGAGGCTCAGATTAAATTCGGATGGGAAGTGGATGCTTATCCGGTAAATGAAATTACAGAAGCGGTAAAAGCTGTTTCCGTATCCGATACCAATGCTTTGGTGGATGAATACTACAGCAAATACAACATTTTACTGGAAGGAAGAGATCCGGAAGAGTTTAAGAGACATGTGGCAGTTCAGGCACAGATTGAACTTGGATTTGAACGTTTCTTAAAAGAGAAAAACTATCATGCCATCGTAACTCATTTTGGCGATTTGGGACAGCTGCAGCAGCTTCCGGGACTTGCAATTCAGCGTCTTATGGAAAAAGGATACGGCTTTGGCGCAGAAGGTGACTGGAAGGTAGCGGCAATGGTTCGTTTAATGAAGGTTATGACTGCCAACATGAAGGACGCAAAAGGAACTTCCATGATGGAAGACTACACCTATAACTTAATCAAAGGAAAAGAGGGCATTTTACAATCTCATATGCTGGAAGTATGTCCATCCATGGCAGATGGTGAAATCAGTATTAAATGTAATCCGCTTTCCATGGGCGACAGAGAAGATCCTGCAAGACTGGTATTTACCTCCAAAGAAGGATCCGGAATTGCAACTTCCTTAATCGACCTTGGAAACAGATTCCGTCTCATCATCAACGATGTGGATTGTAAAAAAGTGGAAAAACCAATGCCAAAATTACCGGTTGCTACCAATTTCTGGTGCCCAAGACCGGATTTCTATACCGGTGCAGAGGCATGGATTTTAGCAGGCGGTGCGCATCATACAGCCTTTACCTATGATTTAACTGCAGAGCAGATGGAAGATTTTGCAGCTATGATGGGAATTGAAGCAGTTCGAATTGACAAAAATACAAATATCAACGATTTCAAGAAAGAATTAATGCTTGGAGAAGTATTCTATCGTTAATGGGAGGATTGAAATGGAAGGAAGAGAGGTTATTGCGTCCGGAAACGCATACCTTGGAATAGAATTTGGATCCACAAGAATCAAAGGGGTTCTTATTGATTCAAGTGCAAAAGTTTTGGCAATGGGAAGCCATGAATGGGAAAATCAGCTGAAGGACGGTATTTGGACCTATTCCATGGAAGCCATTACCACAGGACTTCAGGATTGTTACAGCGATCTTTTAAAAAATGTAAAAGAGCAATATGATATCGCCATTACCCGGTTAAGAGGTATGGGTGTCAGTGCCATGATGCATGGTTATCTTGCCTTTAATGAAAAAGATGAGCTTTTAACAGAATTTCGTACCTGGAGAAATACCATTACAGAAGAGGCAGCAAATGAACTTTCAAAAGAGTTTTCTTTTAACATTCCACAGCGCTGGAGTGTAGCCCATCTGTATCAGGCAATCTTGAATAAGGAAGAACATGTAAAGGATGTGGCATTTTTTACCACGCTGGCAGGCTACATCCACTGGAAATTAACAGGAAACAAGGTGCTTGGCATCGGAGATGCATCGGGAATGTTCCCAATTGACAGCACCCTTAAGGATTATCATGAAAACATGATGAAACAGTTTGATGTTTTGGCAAAACAGCATGGATTTGAAAAATCAATTGCAGATCTTTTACCAAAGGTTCTTGTGGCGGGAGAAAATGCCGGAACCTTAACAGAAGAGGGAGCCAAGCTTCTTGATGTAACAGGTCAGCTGCAGGCCGGATGTGCTGTGTGCCCACCGGAAGGAGACGCCGGAACCGGTATGACAGCCACCAACAGTGTAAGAGTAAAAACCGGTAACGTTTCTGCAGGAACATCGGTGTTTGCCATGGTGGTGTTGGAAAAGGCCCTAAAAACCTATCATCAGGAAATCGACATGGTTACCACTCCAAGTGGAGAGGCTGTTGCAATGGTACACTGCAACAACTGTACTTCTGACTTGAATGCATGGGTACAACTGTTTTGTCAGTTCTCTGAAGCCATGGGAGTGGAAGTGGACAAAAATAAGGCCTATACCGTACTTTTTGAAAAGGCACTGCAGGCCGATGCAGACGGTGGCGGATTATTGTCCTACAACTATTTTTCCGGTGAGAGTATTACCGGTTTTGACGAAGGCCGGCCTATTTTTGCACGCGCTCAGAATGCCAATTTCAACCTGGCCAATTTTATGAGAGTGCATCTTTTTACCGCACTTGGGGCTTTGAAAATCGGTCTTGACATTCTTTTGAAAGATGAGGGCGTAAGCATTGATACCATGTACGGCCACGGCGGCTTCTTTAAGACTCCGGTGGTAGGTCAAAGAATTATGGCAGCGGCCATGAATGCGCCGGTGGCAACCATGACCACCGCAGGTGAAGGCGGTCCATGGGGAATGGCGGTTTTGGCAGCTTATATGATGGAAGCAGAAGGGGAATCCCTGGCAGATTATTTAAGCAATCACATCTTTTGCGGTGAAGAAATTCATGTGGAAGAGCCAAAAGAGGATGATGTTAAAGGCTTTGATGAATTTTTAAAGACCTATAAAAATGGACTTGAAATTGAAAAAGCTGCAGTGAAAACCATGAAATAAGGCGAGGATAAACATGTTAGAGGAATTAAAAAAGCAAGTATATGAAGCAAATATGGAACTTCCAAGAAGAGGATTGATTACCTACACCTGGGGAAATGTCAGCGGCATTGACCGGGATAAAAACCTGTTTGTAATCAAGCCAAGCGGAGTTGCATACGACGAATTAAAGCCGGAAGATATGGTGGTGCTTGATCTTGAAGGCAATATTGTGGAAGGAAACTTAAGACCTTCTTCCGATACGCCGACACACCTGGAATTATACAAAAAGTTCCAGGATATTGGAGGCATTGTGCATACCCATTCTCCGGAAGCAACCAGTTTTGCCCAGGCAGGGATGGACATTGTATTATACGGCACAACCCATGCAGATTACTTTTACGGAAGTATTCCTTGTACCAGAAGCCTTACCAAAGAGGAAATCGAAGGGGAATACGAAGTAAATACCGGAAAGGTGATAATAGAAACCTTTGAAGAAAGAAACATCAATCCGGTATACACTCCGGGCGTGCTTTGCAAAAATCATGGCCCTTTTACCTGGGGAAAAGATGCAGGTGAAGCGGTTCACAACGCTGTGGTACTTGAAGAAGTAGCCAAAATGGCATTTAAAACAAGAATGATCAATCCACTGGTTGAGGAAGCGCCGGATTGTATCAGAGATAAGCATTTCTTCCGTAAACACGGAGAAAATGCCTATTATGGACAAAAATAACAGAAAAATGCGGCTGGTCCCAGGATAAAAACCAAGGAAAGCACCAATTTTATAAGGAAAATGAGCTGAAACCTTATTGTGATATGGTCTCAGCTCATTTTTTACATTGTTAAGATTTCCTGATTCATATCGTAATAGTACGCATGATCGGATAAAACATCTTCCATAGGTACATGTTCTGAATTGACTGTTTGAATAATGGAAGACAAATCACAATCCGGATTCAAATCTTTGTCCGGAACCAATATGACTTCATGAATACTGCTTGGAATCACATAAAAAGAGCAGCGAAACCTTCGCCCCAGTTTTTTTAGCAAATCAGGGTATAAAATGGCAGAAGCGCCATAGAAATCCTTTTGGTTGGATAAAACATACATGGAGGCAGCTTCTTTTGTATTCCACTGATAAAAGGAATCACAGTCTGACTGCGGCCAAATGGATTGAAGTATGGTTTCCATGCTTTTTAGTGAATACGGAAACAATTCCGGTGTGTTTTGAAGCGCAGCTTCATATAAGTCCCTACAACTGATGTTCCAGGACTTTATGTGCTCATTGCGTATTAAAATACTTCCGGATTGCTCATTGAAATTTTCCAGGTAATAACAAAAACAAATTGCCAAATCCAAATAAGGAACATGAGGGACCTGTGATAAAAGTTCCTGGTTGGACCGATAATGAATCAATTTAAAAACAATATTATTTTTAATTAAATGAAAGCTGGAATAAAAATTGGCATCCAAAGTCTGTGGTGGACAATGGGTGGTATGAATCTGAAGAATTTCAGAAGTAATTTGATGAAACGTAAGATTTCCTTCTTTGAAATCTTTATAATAATCATTTAAATAAATGCTGGGAGCAATGTGGTGTCCTTGTTCCATGATTGAGACGGCATCCAGTTCCAGCGTGTTGTTTTTCAAAACATGCTGAATGGATATCATGGCCTGCTCTCCAAAATAGTCTGAGAAATACTGTTTGATTTCTGCTAAAAATGTTTGATAATCCATAAAACCTCCGTTTACTTTGTATGAAAAGGGGGCGGGACAATCATAGGCATCACCTTCTTTACTTAAAATTGTAATGTTCAATGAGAAATGATTTTGCACGAATGTGCAGAAAAATAAATGAAACCACGAATGTGGTGTTTTGATAATAGCATGACTTATGGAGAAAAGCAAGGGAATTGTGACTGAAAAATAGGTGAAGGTACTTCCATTTTTGTGTCATTTGTGTTAAAAATATAAGTGGACTGCAAACGTGAGAAAACGTTTGAACTTATTAAAGATTGGAGAGGAAATAATGTCTAATTATCAAAAAAGAAGAGAGGCAGAAGCATCCGAAAAACGTGCTGCTGCTACGAAGACAGCCGTAATTGTTATTATTACCATTGCAATAATAGCTGCAATTATCGGTGTGTTCTATTATTTAAAGAATAATTCCACAGGATCCGGTGCTGCAAATACTGCATCCGGAGATCCAAACTACAATGTGGATGACTATGTTACACTTGGAGATTACGAAGGAATCAAGGCTTACTATGTGAAACCTACCGTTTCTGACGATGATTTGAAATCCAAGAAAGATTCTATTTTAAACGAGGCAAAAGAATACAAGAACATTAAGAATCGTGGCGCTAAGAAGGGCGATACAGTAACCATCGATTTTGACGGAACTATTGACGGTGAATCCTTTGATGGTGGTACAGCATCCGATCAGGAGTTTGTTCTTGGTGAGGGAAGCTACATCGATGGCTTTGAAGAAGGAATTGAAGGAATGAAGGTGGATGAAACAAAGACCTTAAACCTTACTTTCCCTAAGGATTATAGCAATAAGGATGTTGCAGGAAAAGACGTTGTGTTTGAAGTAACTCTTACAAAAGCAAAGGAACTTTCCTACGATCCGAAGTGGAACGATGAATTCATCAAGAAGTATACAGACGGTGAATATACCACAACAGCTTCTTACGAGAAGAAACTTAAGAAAGACTTATTAAAGACAGCAACAGAAGAGTCTGACAGCAAGTTACAGTCTGATGTTTGGGATAAGGTTGTAGACAATGCCAAGGTAGATGGATATCCGGAATATGTTTACAACACTGTAAAGAACAGAGTATCCTCTTATGTACAGAATGTAAGCTCTTCTTACGGTATTGACGAGAACACATTCTTACAGTACTTTGCAGGTGGTGTGACCATGGATGAGTATATTATGAAATATGTGAACTCACAGTTGGTTGCAGAGAGCTTAATCAAGAAGCTTGATATTAAGGTTAGCGATAAAGAGTACAAGAAACTGGCTACAAAGGATTTGGATACTTACGGTGTGGACAGCATCAAAGAATTGGAAAAATCCTATGGTAAAGACGAGCTTATGAAGAATTATGAGACTCAGAAGCTTTACGATTACCTTGTTGATAAGGCAAAGGTTTCAAAAGTGACTCAGAAACAGTACGATGCGTTAACTGCTGATAGTGGAAGTGCGGTAGACAAAGCAAACGAAGAAGCCGGAGAAGATAAATAGAATAAAGAAAAACAAATCCCCCTGGAAATGGTATGAAACAGTTTCAGGGGGATATTTTTATGGATATAGGAAGAAAATCAGTGTGAAATTAAAAAGTAAAATTAATTTCCATAAACTATTGGCGAATAATCCATAATTTGATATAATGATGGAGAATTTGGTTTATGCTTCGATGGCGTAGTTGGTAGCGCAACTGATTCGTAATCAGTAGGTCGTCGGTTCGAGTCCGATTCGGAGCTTTTGAAGTTTATTGTGTAATACTTTTTATTATGCATTCAGGAGATGAGTCGTATTAATTCAAATTTACCTACCCAGAAGGCCATGGATCTTCTTTTGGAAGAAATAAGTGCAGGAAATAAAGTTCCAACACTTCTTCTGCATAGTTGCTGTGCACCTTGCAGTAGTTATGTGTTGGAATATTTATCATCTTATTTTGAAATCTATGATTTTTATTACAATCCAAACATCGGCTCCAAAGAAGAGTATGAGCACAGGGAACAAGAACTTTCAGGATTGATTGAGCGCATGCCGCTGAAAAATCCGGTTCACTTTATTGAAGGAAGGTATGAGCCGGAAGTCTTTTACCAAAAGGTGAAGGGGTATGAGAAGTGTCCTGAAAGAGGCGCGCGTTGTGAAATTTGTTTTGATTTGAGATTAAGGGAAAGTGCAAAGAAATGTAAAGAACTTGGATGTGATTATTTCGCTACAACCCTTACAATCAGCCCGTTGAAAGATGCTATAACGCTGAATAGAATCGGTGAAGCAGTGGGAAATGAAATAGGAGTGACCTATTTACCATCTGATTTTAAGAAAAAAGGTGGATACCAAAGGTCTATTCAGCTGTCCAAAGAGTATGAATTGTACAGACAATCCTTTTGTGGATGTGTCTTTTCGAAAGGAGAGCAACATGAAGAAAGTTAGGGTTGGAATTTTAGGCGCTACCGGAATGGTAGGACAGAGATTTGTAACTTTATTGGAGAATCATCCGTATTTTGACGTTACGGTTCTTGCAGCCAGCAAGAGAAATGAAGGTAAGACATATGAGGAAGCGGTTGAGGGACGCTGGAAATTAGAATTGCCGATTCCGGAATATGCAAAGAAAATGAAACTGCGTGTGGTTACGGAAGTGGAAAGTGTAGCCAAAGACGTTGACTTTGTATTCTCTGCGGTTGATATGAATAAAGATGAAATTCGTGCATTTGAAGAGGCTTATGCCAAGGCAGAAGTGATTGTGGTATCCAACAACAGTGCCCATCGCTGGACCAAAGATGTACCAATGATTTTACCGGAAGTGAATTCAGATCATTTGGAAGTGGTAGAAGCTCAGAAAAAGCGTCTTGGAACAAAAAGAGGGTTTATTGTGGTGAAACCTAATTGTTCCATTCAAAGCTATGCACCGGTGATTGCTGCATTGAAGGAATTTAAGCCGACAAGGGCAGTGGTTACCACTTATCAGGCAATTTCCGGAGCCGGAAAGAATTTTGAAAGCTGGCCTGAAATGGTTGGAAATGTGATTCCATACATCGGCGGCGAAGAGGAAAAGAGTGAGAAGGAACCTTTAAAGATTTTGGGACATGTGGAAGATGGTCAAATTGTCAATGCCACAGAGCCTATGATTACTTGCCAGTGTGTAAGAGTTCCTGTTCTTGACGGACATACGGCGGCAGTATTTATTGATTTTGAGAAGAAACCAACAAAGGAACAGATTCTTGAAGCAATGAAGAATTACCGCGGTGAGCCTCAGGAATTGAATCTTCCTCACGCTCCAAAGCAGTTTATCCACTACTTTGAAGAGGATAATCGCCCACAGGTTGCATTGGATGTGGACCTGGAAGGTGGAATGGCAATCAGTATCGGAAGAATGAGAGAAGATACAATGTTTGATTATAAATTTATAGGACTTTCACATAACACCCTGCGAGGAGCTGCAGGCGGTGGATTGTTAAGTGCCGAACTTTTGTATGCAAAAGGATATTTTAATTAATAGAGGATAGGAGATGCGTTATGGCAGTCAGATCTACAGAACTAGAACAATTACAGAGCTTGTATGAAGAAAGAGATAATAACCTGGTTTTTGTTTACGGAAGAAGTAAAATGGAACAGGTGGAATTGATGAATCAATTCACTTTGAAGAAGAAGTCTGTTTTTTACTCCGCCAGTGAATGTTCTAACGATATGCAAAGAGAATTCTTTGGAAAGTGTATATCAGATAGCTGTGATGTTTCAATTTTACAGAACGATTATGAGTCACTTTTTAACAGAATTAAAAGTGGAGATGAGACAAAACTTGTATTGATTGTTCACCATGTGGAACGTATTATGAAGAAGAACTCGGATTTCTTTGAAGCTATTTTGAAATTAAAAGCAAAGAAATTGTACCCGGGCCCGGTTATGATTATTTTAATGTCAGAATCCCTGGTGTTTGCAGAGCAGGATTTAGAGGGATTACTGAAAAATCAAATGAAGAAATTTGATAAAATTATTAAGATATCAGAGTTGAAGTTTCTTGATGTGGTAAGAAAGTTCCCAAGTTTTACAACATCACAGTCTGTGGAAGTCTACGGTATTTTAGGTGGTGTTCCGGGATATCTGAATCATTGGGATGCGAAAAAGACCATGAAAGAAAATGTATGCAAACTGGTTTTGGATAAAAACGGACCAATGCATAATGAGGCACATCAATATCTGGCTGCAGAACTTCGAGAATATGGTGTATATCAGACCATTCTTTCAAGTATTGCATCCGGAAAGGAAAAGTTAAATGATATTTTCCATTACACCGGATATTCCAGACCAAAGATCAGTGTCTATATGAAAAATCTTGCTGCTTTTGAGGTAATCAGCAAGGTGTCATCCTTTGAAACCGGAGGTTGGGACAATACAAAGAAGGGTGTATATCGTATAAGCAATACCTTTTTGAATTTTTATTATCGTTTTGTATTTCCGTATCAGAGTCAGCTTGAGACCATGAAACCGGAAGCGTTTTACGATAAATACATTGAGCCTGAAATCGATGGATTTTTAAATCTTACCTTCCAGAAGGTATGTATGGAATTCCTTCAGTTATCCAGCGCAGTGCATCAGTTGCCGATTGAAATTGTAAAAATCGGTACATGGATTGGAAAACAGGGAACCATTGATATTATTGCCCAGGATAAGATTCGAAATACCATTGTAGGTATGTGCAGTTGGGCAGAAGACAGCTTCACATACGATATGTATAAAGAACTTCTTGATAATATGGCAGCTGCCAAAGTAAAATCTGACTACAGATATTTGTTCTCAGCAAAGAAATTTGATGAGACTTTACTTCGTGCTGCAAATCTGGATCCTCGTATCATTATTGTAGACATGAACGAAATGTAAGAAGGATAAGGAGTTTAAGAGTTGGGAAAGGCACTCATTATAACTGAGAAGCCATCGGTTGCCAGAGAATTTGCCAGAGTTTTGTCGGTAAAAGGTAACCGAGAGGGCTATATTGAAAATGATAAATATGTCATCAGCTGGTGTGTAGGCCATCTTGTAGGGATGGTTTATCCGGAAAGCTACGATGAGAAGTATAAAAAGTGGAGATTGGAAGATCTCCCTTTTTTGCCTAATAAATATAAGTATGACGTAATTGATGGGGTAAAAGCTCAGTATGGGGTTGTACATGGACTTTTGCACAGAGAAGACATTGATGTTGTTTATTGGGCAGGCGACGCAGGAAAAGAAGGACAGACCATAGAAGAGAATATTCGTAATTTTGGCGGCGTGAGAGAGGGCATGAAGGAACTGCGTGTCTGGATTGATTCTCAGACCGATGAGGAGTTGCTTCGTGGCATTAACGAGGCTAAAGACATGGAAGAATATGCAAATCTGGGGAAGTCCGGTATTATGAGAACCATAGAAGACTATGCCATGGGAATTAATTTTTCAAGGGCCATGTCGGTAAAATATGGAAACCTGTTAAACAATGCGGCAGGCACTAAATCCTATACGGCCATTGCCATTGGAAGGGTCATGACCTGTGTTCTTGGAATGGTTGTAATCAGAGAGAGAGAAATTCGGGATTTCGAAGGCACTCCATTTTACAAAGTAATAGGATCGTTTACAGACCTTGGGATTTTGGGTGAGTTTCGAGCATGTGAAGGCTCGGCTTACTTTGAGTCCTTATTGTTGTACAAAGAAAATGGTTTCAAGAAAAAAGAAGACGCTCTGGAATTAATCAGTAAGCTGGAAAATAAAACTCCCAAGGTAAAAGAAATTGATATTTTTACAGGAAAGAAAAATCCACAGCTTCTTTTTAACCTGGCAGAGCTTCAGGCAGAGTGTTCCAAACGATTTAAAATCAGCCCGGAACAGACCCTTGCGGTGGCCCAGACCTTGTATGAAAGAAAGTTGACCACCTATCCAAGAACGGATGCAAGAGTTTTAACTGCTGCTGTGGCAAAGGAAATCACCAGAAACATCTACGGAATCAAGGATTTTGAACCGACAAAACAATTTGCGAAAACCATTATCGATAACAAATGGTTTCACAACTGTAATAAAAAACCGTACACCGATGATTCCAAGGTAACAGACCACTATGCCATTATTCCAACCGGAAATTATAAGGCATATGATGGGCTAAGTTCCCTTGAAAAAGCGGTTTATGAAATGATTGTTCGAAGATTTTTGGCAATCTTTTATCCGCCGGCAGAATACGATAACCTGAAAATGGTAACAGAAATGGGAGGGGAACACTTTTTTACCTCTGCAAAGGTGTTAAAAAGCTCCGGCTTTTTGGAAGTCATCGGTAAAAATACTTCCGATGAGGAAAATGAAAACGGGGAAGAAGTCAACTCCAAAGAGATTATCGAATTGGCAAGAACACTAAAGGTGGGTGATGAAATTTCCTGCCTGGGCATGGAATTAAAAGAGGGCGCAACCAAGCCGCCAAAACGTTATACCACAGGAACCATGATTCTTGCCATGGAAAACGCGGGACAATTGATCGAAGACGAAGAACTTCGTGCCCAAATAAAGGGTTCCGGAATCGGAACCTCAGCCACCAGGGCGGAAATTATTGCCAAGCTGGTAAGGGTAGGCTATTTGCAATTAAATACCAAAACCCAGGTGCTTTCTCCAAGACCTCTTGGTGAAATGATTTATGAGGTTGTGAATTTAACGGTTCCGGCCCTTTTAAATCCTAAAATGACCGCATCCTGGGAAAAGGGACTGGACGGTATTACCAATGGAAGTGTGGAATTTGAAAGCTATCGCGAAAAGCTGGAAGATTTTATTCGAAAAGAGACCATGAACATTGTGAACAGTGATCTGAAGGAAGTGATTTCCCAAAAGATTCTGGAATTCACCGATGTAAATAACGGAGGCAGCGTTCCAAGGGTAAAAATCGGTGTTTCCTGTCCAAAATGCGGCGGAAACATGGTAACCACGCCATTTGGCTACGGCTGTGAAAATTACAATAAAGACGGAAGCGGATGCAATTTTTCCATTGGTACCATTGCTTCAAGAACCCTTGGGGTCAATGAGGTGAAGCAACTTTTATCCAATGGGCGTACCGAAGTGCTATCCGGATTTTCCAGTCGTGCAGGGAAAAAGTTTAAGGCGGCCTTAGTCCTTTCAAAGGACGAAAAGGGGCAGCCGCAGATCAACTTTGAATTTGAAAATGAAGATCCGGTGGAATTAGAGGGAATTACCTGTCCACACTGTGGTGGAACCCTGTTGAAAATGCCTTACGGATATCGTTGTAAAAATTCCATGGCGACAGAGGAGAATGAAACTGCCACCTGCCGGTTTTCTGTTGGCAGTATTTGCGGAAAAAAACTAAGTGAGGATCAGTTTTACGATCTGGTGCAAAAGGGAAGAACCGACACCATTCGCGGTTTTAAAAGTAAATCCGGAAAATCCTTTGATGCCAATCTTACCTTAAAGAAAACAGAAGAAGGCTATCAGATTGCCTTTGATTTTGAAAATGTAAAGGCAAAAGAGGTAAAAGACGTACAGTGCCCGGTTTGCGGAAAAGCCATGATTGAGGTTCCTTTTGGCTATATGTGCGAAGGACACAAAAAGGATGACGAAAACAGCTGTCCTTTTGTGGTAGGACAGATATCCGGAAAGAAATTAAGTACCAAACAGTTGAAAAGCCTTTTGACGGAAGGAAAGACGGAGCTGATTGACGGTTTTGAAAGCAAGACAAAAAAACGTTTTTCCGCAGTGGTAAAGCTGGAAAAGGATGAAAACGGAAGACTGCGACCAACCTTTGATTTTAACGACAGGGAAGCAAGAATGATCGACGATTTTTTTTGCCCTTTGTGTCATGGGAAAATGATGAAAACTTCCTTTGGTTATGGCTGCAGTAATTACGATCCGAATCAGGAAGACAGCTGCAGATTTTCCATCGGACAGATCGCGGGAAAAAGTCTTTCCCTGGAGGAAGCAAAAGAACTGGTAACTAGGGGCATCACAGGAACCATTCGCGGCTTTAAAAGTAAAGAGGGCAAGCGCTTTGACGCCTGTTTGAAGCTGGAAAAGGAAGAAAACAACAATCTTCGCATTGTGTTTGATTTTGACCATGTGGAAGCTAAAGAAGTGAAAAACGTGAAATGTCCGCAGTGCGGAGGAAAAATCATTGAGACTTCTTTTGGTATCGGATGTGCCAACTATAAGAAAGAGGATGAAAACAGCTGTAACTTTAACATTGGAAAAATTGCAGGGAAAAAGCTGTCCATGAAGCAGATCACAGATCTTTTAACCTACAAGAAAACCGAACTGATTGAGGGCTTTGAAGGAAAAAGCGGTAAAAAGTTTGCGGCTGTGGTAAAACTTGTGAAAAACGATCAGGGCATCTACGAGACCACCTTTGACTTTGATGACAAAGAAGCCTATTACATCAAGGACTTGCTTTGTCCAAAATGCGGCAGGCCAATGATGAAAACCCCGTTTGGGTTTGGTTGCAGCGGCTATGATGCCAATGATGAAGAAAGCTGTAAGTTCTCCATAGGCCAGATTGCAGGAAAGACCCTCAGTCTTGATGAGGCAAAAAAACTGGTGAAAGACGGTGTAACAGATACCATTCGAGGCTTTAAGAACAAAGAGGGCAAACGTTTTGACGCCTGTCTGAAACTGGAAAAGAAAGAGGACGGAGAGGTTGGCATCGGTTTTGACTTTGAACATGTGACAGCCAAGACGGTAAAAGGGGTGAGCTGTCCACTTTGCGGCGGAGAGATTACCGTAACACCTTTTGGCTATGGATGCTCCAATTACAAAAAAGGAGAGAAGGATAGCTGTAACTTCACCATCAATCAAAAAATTGCCGGGGTGAAGATAAAAGAGTCCATGGTAAAACAGCTGCTCACCGACGGAAAGACGGATTTGATTACCGGTTTTAAAGGAAAAAGCGGGAAAAGTTTTGATGCGGTTTTGGTTCTTGACGGGGATAATGTAAAATTTGAATTCCCGGACGAGGTACAACCGCTGGAAAGCAATATTTTATGCCCGGTATGTGAATATAAATTAATTCGTACCAAATACAACTACGAATGTGCCTGCGGATTTAAAATATCCCACATGGTGGCACAGTTGGATTTGGATGAATCAATCATAAGTGAATTATTGGAAAACGGAAAAACAAAAGAGAAGGTATGCGGTTTCCACAGCAGATCCGGAAACCTTTTTGACGCAAAATTAAAATACGACAAAGAAGCAGGAATTTCCTTCGATTTTGATTCGTAACGCAGGAGGAACGTAAAAAATGAAACAGTGTGAAATTTGTAATCTTTATGACTTAAATGAAACTTTGGCAAAACCTTTAATGGAGAAGTATCAATATCCATGGGAAGTGCTGCCAAATATCGGTAAGTTTATTGTAGAACTTGGAAACACTTTGGATTCTGAAATCTATGAGAAAAAAGGGGAGGATATCTGGATTGCAAAAAGTGCAAAAATCTATCCAACCGCCAATATCTATGGACCGGCCATTATCGGAGAGGAGACCGAAGTGAGACCTGGAGCCTTTGTAAGAGGAAATGCCCTGGTGGGAAATCACTGTGTGGTGGGAAATTCCACTGAGTTAAAAAATGTAATACTTTTTAACTGTGTACAGGTGCCTCATTACAATTATGTTGGTGACTCCATTTTGGGATACAAATCTCATATGGGAGCCGGAAGTATTACCTCCAACGTGAAATCCGATAAAACCCTTGTGGTAATCAAGGATGGAAACGAGGAAATAGAAACCGGTATAAAAAAAATCGGAGCCATGCTTGGCAATCATGTGGAAGTGGGATGTAACAGCGTATTAAATCCGGGTACCGTAATCGGTCAGGACACCAATGTCTATCCCCTTTCCAGTGTGCGCGGGGTGATTCCGGAGCATTCAATTTATAAAGCAAAGGACATGATTTGTAAAAAGAGATAAAAGGGGAATTTATGAGTAAAAAAATCACTACTGTTTTATTGATTCTTACGTTTCTCGTAGGGTTACTTGCACCTATGAAAACCATAGATGCAGCAAAGACCACAGCCTACACCATTAAGGTGAATCGAAAGAAAAATGTGGTAACGGTGTATAAAAAAGACAAAAAGGGTGCCTATACCGTACCGGTAAAGGCCATGACCTGTTCTGTGGGTAAAAACAACAACACCCCAAAGGGAACTTTCCGTATTTACGGAAAATATCGTTGGAGACCTTTGTTTTACGGTGTGTATGGACAGTATGCCGTACGTTTTAACGGTTCCATTTTGTTTCACTCGGTTACTTATACCAAAAAGAGTCCGTCTGCCCTTCAGTGGAAGGAATACAATAAACTGGGAAGTGCAGCATCCCATGGGTGTGTGCGATTAACGGTGGAAGATGCAAAGTGGATTTATCAGCACTGCGCCATGAATACCAGGGTGATTGTGTATGATAGCAGTCATCCGGGACCTTTGGGAAAACCGGACATCTTCAAAATCAGTAAAAAAGTGTCCTCCAAATATAAGGGCTGGGATCCTACAGATCCGAATCAGAGAAATCCATGGCGAAGCATCAAGCCAACCCTTACGGTGAATCCACAGGTAAGCGTGGAGGTTAACAGTTCCCCGGAAGATGTGAAAAAGGACATGAAAGCCACGGACTTCATGGGAAAAGAGTTGGATATTAAAATTGCAGGAACCTATGATTTGATGGTGGCAGGAACCTATGAAATTACAGCGATGGCCACAGATGGTTACGGAAATACTGTCAAAAAGAAGGTGGTGCTGG
Source organism: Lachnospiraceae bacterium (assembly GCA_024680055.1). Taxonomy (GTDB): domain Bacteria; phylum Bacillota; class Clostridia; order Lachnospirales; family Lachnospiraceae; genus XBB1006. Next base: position 83,144 of record JAILCP010000058.1, read on the forward strand.
AAGTGAAGGAGCCTGAAGTGCCTGAGAATACAGAGGAACCAGAGGAGCCAGAGGAGACGGATATTGATTTATCAACCTAAAAGAAGTAAAATATACTAGTTAATGAATTTAAAAGGAGTAGCTCAATGATAAATAAAAGAATTCGTAATGATCAGCGACCTGAATTTCCAAAACGTGCTGTCATTACCGGCGGTATGCCATATGGTAACAAAACACTCCATTTTGGACATGTGGGTGGTATGTTTGTACATGCAGACACCTTTGCTCGATTTTTAAGAGATCGTATCGGAAAAGAAAATGTAATTTTTGTTTCCGGAACCGACTGCTATGGTTCTCCTATTGTGGAAGCTTATCGTAAACTCTGTGATGAAGGTTACAAGGGTTCCCTGGAAGAATATGTAATGGGAAACCATGAAAAGCAGAAACAGACCCTTAAGGATTATGAAATCAGCCTGGATCTTTTTGGCGCATCTGCCTTTGGTGAAACAGGAAAGATGCATCAGAAGGTGTCCGATGAGGTATTCCATAATTTATATAAGAATGGACACTTGACCAAGATGTCCACACCGCAGTTTTTTGACCCGGTGAAAAAGGTATTTATTAACGGACGCCAGGTCGTTGGTAAATGTCCGATTGAAGGATGCTGTTCTGAAAAAGGTTATGCAGATGAGTGTGATTTAGGTCATCAGTATTCTCCGTCAGAATTGATCGATCCAATCAGTACCTTGTCCGGAGAGAAGCCGGAGCTTCGTGAGGTAACCAACTGGTATTTTGATCTGGATGAATGTATGGACATGTTAAGTGAACGTATGCAGTTTTTACAGAGAAACACCAATACAAGAAAATTTGAAATTAAAGCTATGGAGGAGTTTTTAAAGGATCCGTGTATTTATGTGCAGAAAAAGCAGATGGAAGATATGGAAGATTTGGAAGCCAAATTCCCGGAGCATGAAACCATCAACGAGGAAAAGAAGCCTTCTGTTACTTTTATATTCAAAAATCTTGATGGAAGAGATAAAGCAAGAGAAGTTCTTGATGAAGAAGGAATTCACTATAGAACAGGAAAAACACTGGTACCGTTCCGTCTTTCCGGAAACATTGACTGGGGTGTAAAAGTACCGGATCAGGATGATGTAAAAGGACTTACCTTCTGGGTATGGCCGGAATCCCTGTGGGCTCCGATTTCTTTTACCAGAACCTATTTAAAGGAAAAAGGGTTGCCGGATGATGAATGGAAGAAATGGTGGGAAGATGAAGATGCTTGCGTTTACCAGTTCATCGGTCAGGACAACATTTATTTCTACGGATTGGCAGAAATGGGTATGTTTGTTGGATTGAACCATGAAAAAGGGGAAAAGGTGGATATGGAGAAGGTGGTACTTCCTCATATTGTAGCCAACAATCATATTTTATTCGGAGATAAAAAGGCTTCCAGCAGCGGTTCCATTAAGCCGCCAATGGCAGATGAATTATTGGAGCATTATTCTGCAGAGCAGCTTCGTATGCACTTTTTAAGCCTTGGACTCCACAGCAAGTCTGTAGGATTTAAGCCACAGGTCTACATTCCTACTGAAGGTGTGGATCCGGTATTAAAGGAAGGAAACCTTTTAACCAACGTATTTAACCGTTTGATTCGTTCCTGCTTTTACTCTACACAGCAGTACTATGACGGTATTATGCCGGTGGGAGAAGTGGATGAAAAGATTCAGACCATTTGCCGTGATTCCATCCTGGAATATGAGAGATATATGTACAATCATGAATTTCATCGTGTAACTTATGTGTTAGACAGTTTAATTCGTGATATTAACAAACATTGGGTGAACAACATTAAAGTTGCTGAAAAGAATCAGGACGAGGAGTTACGTAAACAAATCCTTGTGGATTGCTTCTACGGAGTGAAGGTGATTACCACTTTGCTTCATCCGATTGCACCATCCGGATGTGAAATGGTAAAAGATTACTTAATGGTAGATGATCGTATTTTTGATTGGAATTATATTTTTGAACCAATCACTGTTTTAACACAGCCACAGCATAAGTTGAAATTCTTGGAGCCAAGAGTGGACTTCTTTGAAAAACCTGCGTGCCAGTTTGAACAGAACGACAAATAAGACGCATAATTTTAGGGGTATGACGTTTCTGTCATACCCCATTTTTATATGGTAAAAGTGCATGTAAGTACTTGGTTGGCAAGGTAATGGAAGAGTAGATGATGGCATATTCCCGGTTGGTACATTCATCAATGAAATTGATGGGGAAATTTTTGTCAAAACCGGCATCCTTTGCAGCATCCACCGCCTTGTTGTAGGCAATGGCCGCTTTTATCTCATCCTGGTAGTATCCAATGATGTAATCGCCGTTTAAATGAATTTTTACCTGATAGGCATTCTTTTTACGGTGAATGCATTTGGCCACTCCAAAAAAACGATTGATCACCTCCACATTTTCGTAACGATAGTCCGTATCGTCTCCGTTGACAAAAATGTAATCTCGTCCTTTTACACCGTGAGGTTTAATTCCATAACGAGAGGTTATGGTAACCTGCATTCCATAGTCTGCCACAAAATAGTGTCCGCCCCGGGCAGAAATGGTTCTGGAACTGTAGTAGAAAAGGTCGTCCAAATCAAATTTTAAATCCAGAGTGGGAGATAAGAAGTACTGAAAATAGTTTTGCCTTACATAAATAGGTGTTTTAATGTAAATCTTGTTATCCCGAAAATTCAGTAGGGTCACAATTTTAGAAAACAAAAGAGTGGACTTTGAAAAGTCGCTGTCTATGGTAATGTCCTTGTTTTTTAAAAGTTCCATAGCATCCAAATAAGCCTTAAAAGCTACTTCTTCATCAGAGTAACTTCCAAGGCTAATGTGCTTGTTGTTGTATGTAATACCGGCGCGATAGTAGGTTTCGCCGCTTTTTTTGGTGGCCTTAGCAACTCCCGGTAACATAAATCTCTCCTTTAAAATGGAGCTGCCAAAGCAGCTCCAAAAATATCTTTATTTTGCAAATGTGATTAAAAAGTTTACCGTACCAAAGGTAAATGCCAATGGTAATAAATAGGTGTAACCATCCGGTGCATATAACATATTATCAATTTCTTCCGGTGCATCAATTTCCAGTTCCACAGCATCGGAATTGGACATATTCACAACAAACAAACCATTGTGAAGATTGAGGAAATCCTGAAGAGATGCAGAAACAAATTCATCGTATTCCTCAAAATTCTCACCGGCATATCTTGATGCAAAAGCAATGGCGGCCTGTTCGTTGGTTTCAATGGCAGATTGTAACTGGAAGGAACCCTCAATGCTTTGCTTTGCACCGTAATGGGTGATGTATTCCTGGAAAGGAACCAAATCCATCGGTGTAAAATCATCGCCGATAAAACGAATCAGGTTGTTAAAGAGCAACTGTAAATAACAAACTCCAACTTCGCCGTTTCTCAAATCGCTGAAATTACAGAAGTGGGTTACCATCTTCTTAAAACGATCCTTGTGATCCTCCATCATTTCCAAATCATACAATTCGGTTTCCATTTGATAATCCGCAAGCAAACGTTCCACTTCGTCATGATTTAAAATACCCTTTTCTGTTAAGCACTGAGCCAACAAAATATAACTTGGTGGCTGCTGTTCCATAAGATTATCAAGCTGTTCCTGGGTCAGATAGCCTTCTTCAATGGCAATTTCGCCAAAGCGTTCATCACGATGAGTTTGAAGAATATATACTTTCTCTACTTCCGCAGAACTCATAAGACCTGCATGAATACAAAGAGTTCCAAGCTTGGCATGGGACTTTCCGGCTTCTGTCATACATTCTAAAAGCTCTTCTGGAGTAATAATTGCTTTACGTAATAGATAGTTACCAAATAACTGAGTAAACATTAGTTAACCCTCCACTCTATTCTTAAGTATTGTTGAAATTTGCTTGGCAACGAACGGCTTTTGAATAAAGTCGTTGGCACCTTCTTCGATGGAAGCTTTAATCAGGTTTTGCGTACCTACAGAGGATACCATAATAATGCAGGCATCATTGTCGTAGGCCTTAATGGCTTTCACGGCTTCAATTCCGTCAACTTTAGGCATCACAATATCTAAGAATACAATATCGGGATTCTCTTTCTTATATAAATCGATGGCCATTTGTCCATTGGTGGCTTCGAAGAAAAGACCGCACCCTTCTTCAATCAATACATCCTTTAGTTGTTTTCGGGCTAAAATTGAATCATCGCAGATTAAAACTTTACAGTCTTTCAATTCCATATATGCACCTCACATAATCTACTATATAATACGTAAATTTTACAACAAATGAAACGATGTTTCAATATTATTCAACAAATAAAATGTTTCGAAATTGTGTTTTGACTTTAGGTTGAAAAGAAAAAGTGACAAAAGTATAATGAAACTGTCAGTTAAACTTCACTTATCGTTCACGGGAGAAAGATACACTACTTTGGTAGAATGGAATATAGAGGAGGTATCTATGTCAAATAGAATATTGGTTGTTGATGACGAAGAAAGAATCAGAGAGATTATAAAAAAATATGCAACCTTTGAGGGTTATGAAATTACGGAAGCGGAGAACGGAATGGACGCAATTAAAATCTGTGAGGAACAGGATTTTGATTTGATCATCATGGATGTAATGATGCCGGAACTGGACGGTTTTTCCGCAGTTCGCGCCATTCGTGAAAAGAAAGATATTCCTGTTTTAATGCTGTCGGCGCGAGGTGAAGAATATGACAAGATTCACGGCTTTGAAATCGGAATTGACGATTATGTGGTGAAACCTTTTTCACCGAAGGAATTGATGATGCGTGCAAAGGTCATTATGCAGCGCAATGAAAAGAGTAATTATATTACAAATGAAGTGGAACATAAGGTATTTACCGTAGAAGGATTGGTGATTGATTTTACCGCAAGAACGGTTACCATCGACGGAGAGCGGGTGGAAATGTCACCGAAGGAATATGCACTGCTTTTTTATCTGGTGGAGAACCGCAACATCGCACTTTCCAGGGAGCGTTTGATTACGGAAGTGTGGGGGTATGATTATTACGGCGATGACAGAACCCTGGATACCCACATCAAATTACTTCGAAATTCCCTTGGACCATATCGTAATTATTTAGTAACATTAAGAGGAGTGGGTTATAAATTTGAAGCGTAGTAAGATTAGTGTAAAATGGAAAATCTATCTGTACATGATGTTGTTTTGCCTGATACTCATTGGCTTTTTATGGCTTTTTCAGATTGTTCTTCTGGAAAAATTTTACAAATCCATAAAGACAGCCGAATCCAAAGGTATATACAAACAGCTGACGGAAATGGTGAAAAATGAAGACGATAATCTGGAATCCAAAATTGATAGTATTGCAGGAAAGCACAATATATCTGTTTTGTTGACCACAACGGATTTGAGTTATTATTATTGTGCCAACTACAATTCTACCTCATCCCTTTTAAACATGCCAACGGATATTTTTAATAAGCTGGTGGAGGAGGCCAGGGAGAACGATGGGACTTTTGATGTTACCTATATCGGAAACAATAACATCACCATGAAAGACGGAATACCGGATCTTTCCGGAGAAACGGTAACGCCACGTGATCCGGGTCATTCATTTCGCCAGAATCTTGGAATGAAAAGCGGCGAAAGTGTAATTCATGTTGCCATTATCGATGCAGACAAAACGGAGCAGGTGCTTCTTGTCAATACGGTTTTATCACCGGTCAACTCCACCGTGGACACCTTGAAGGTACAGCTCATTGTGGTTTCTGTTATCCTGGCAATTTTAGCACTGTTGTTTGCCTTTGCAGTCACCAATTTTGTTTCAAGGCCGATAATTATGACCAATACTTCTGCCAAAAAACTGGCGGAGGGAGATTTTTCCGTGGAATTTACCGGACAGGGATACAGGGAAATCGAAGAATTATCGGATACTTTGAATTATGCTGCAAAAGAACTTGGAAAAACCGAAGAATTTCAGCATGAAATCATTGCAAATGTTTCCCATGATTTGAGAACGCCGTTGACCATGATTACCGGCTATGGTGAGGTAATGAGGGATTTGCCGGGAGAAAACACCCCGGAAAATGTGCAGGTCATCATTGATGAAGCCAACCGGTTAACCAACCTTGTAAACGATATGCTGGACATGTCCAAATTGCAGGCAGGTGTGCAGGTGTTGGAGCCTAGCACCTATAACTTAACTGCCAGTATTGAAGATGTACTGAAAAGGTACAATAAGTTACGAGAGCAGGAAGGCTACACCATTGATTTTCGTTGGGACAAAGAAGCGTATGTGCAGGCAGATGAGTACAAAATCTACCAGGTAATTTACAATTTGATTAACAATGCGGTTAACTACACCGGCGAAGATAAAAGGGTGGTGGTATCGCAGATCATAAAAGAAGATGCGGTACGTATTGAAATAACCGATTCCGGCGAGGGCATTCCGAAAGAAGAATTAAAGAATGTCTGGGAGCGCTATTACAAAATTGATAAGAACCACAAACGTTCCATTTCCGGAAGCGGACTGGGTCTATCCATTGTCAAAAATATCCTGAAACTTCACGACGCCAACTATGGTGTGGAAAGTGAAATCGGGCGGGGAAGTACCTTCTGGTTTGAACTGAAAACCACGGAAAAAGCCCAAAATAAACATTGACCACTTTGTTAATAAAAAATGTAAATTTGGGGTAAAACTTGAATAATGAGAGCTTATATTATATAATACAATCAACACCTGAGATGTACGACACCCCTATAATTTTTGAACCTACATCTACTTAATGGGACTCTTACATTACTGATTGGATGTCAAGCCGTAGTAACTGGCGGAAGGCAGAAGATTATGTTGCGGACACCCACCTAGCTTTCGCTAGGCGTCAAAAATATAGGAACGGCACCTTGGGCTAACTATTAAAACATTAGAAGCTGCATAGATATCTATGCAGCTTCTTTAAGGTAATTTTAGATGAAGAGAAGAGTTCGTGGGAAAGGTAAAATGAAAAACAGAAAATTAAAGAGACTTGGAATTATAGGAAGTGTATCACTTCTTTTTTTCGTGATGCTGGTTTCTTATCATGCATACGAAAAAGAACAGCAAAAACAGGCTTTTTTACAGTCGGATGGAGCAACGGCCCAGGCAGCCAATCTGAAATATAATGATGACAGTCAAATCACCGTATTATTGAAAAACGGTACGGATAATTTCAGAGCAGGATTTCGGGTGGTTATATCCGGAAAATACAAAAAGATTACATCTGAAAAGACCACAACCTTAAAAAGCGGTAAGGTGGTAAATTTTACCCTGGGGGCAGGAAGTAAAAAACCAAAGAAGTCAGATTGTGTCACTTTAAAACCTTTAAAAGAGGGGGGCAGAATCTATTTTTGTGACTCAAGCGGGAAAAAAATGTCAAAAGGCTATCGGGGCAGCCTCATGGTATACCGTTTTCCAAAAGGGTACGTGGTATTAAATAAACTGCCTATAAAACAATATTTGTACGGTGTGGTGCCAAGTGAGATGCCCTCGGGCTATCATGAGCAGGCCTTAAAAGCCCAGGCAATCTGTGCCAGAAGCTATGCTTACAAACAGCTGATGGGAGAGCACGCTCTGAAGTATTATTATGCGGATCTGGACGATTCCACCGCATATCAGGTATACAATAAATCAAATGATGCAAAATCCACAAGAGAGGCGGTAAACACTACCAAAAATAAGGTGCTGTGGTATAAAAATGAAATTGTCACCACCTATTATTATTCCACCTCTGCAGGGGTAAGTCAGAAATATGATTTGTGGGGATTGCAGCCATCTTCCTTTGGATATTTGAAAAACAAGATTTTAAAAAAGGGATCTCTGAAAAAATCAGATCTTTCAAAGGAAGAGACGTTTCAAAAATTCATGAAGCAAAATAAGGCTTCCTTCTACGAAAAATCCTGTCGTTATTTTCGTTGGAAGGCGTCGTTGAACCTGAAAAAGTATGACGATCAACTTTCATGGGCCATTGTGCAGCGTAAAAATCAGGCTCCAAAAACAGTTGCAATCTACAACAAGAAAGGAAAGAAGATTTCCGGCTTAAAACATCTAGGTAAGCCAAAATCCTTAGAGGTTACAAAGCGAAGCGACGGCGGAGGCATTTTGGAACTGGTTATTCATTACAAAAAGGGAAAGGTCCGTCTGAAAAATGAATATACCATAAGATACTGTCTGGCGGCCTGCGGAGCAAAGGTTACCTTACAGGATCACAGTATAAGCAGCGGATCCCTTCTTTTGCCAAGTGCCGTATTTTATGTGAAAAGTGTTGAAAAAGGAAAAGTACAGTTACGAGGCGGCGGATTTGGCCATGGCCTTGGTATGAGTCAAAACTGTGCCAATGAAATGGCAAAAGAAGGAATGGGTTATAAAAAGATTTTGAAAACCTTTTATCCGGGAACAACCTTGAAATAGTAAGGGGAGCAATTATGTGGAAATTGTTTGCTGTAACAAAGGAACTGGTGACAGAAATAAAAAAAGACAACGTGGGTGCATATGCGGCGCAGGCAGCATATTTTCTTATTGTGTCTGCCATTCCCTTTATGATTTTACTGCTTACGGTAGTGCAGCATACCGCTATTTCCAGACAGCATTTAATGGAGTTGATGCGAACCTATCTTCCGGGAGAGGTGTCGCCCTTTTTAATCCGGATTACCGGAGAGATGTATTATAAATCCGGAAGTATTGTGTGGATGGCCATTATCACCGCTTTGTGGTCCTCGGCAAAAGGTGCCCAGTATCTTTCCAGTGGTTTGAACGCCATCTATAACATCAAGGAAAACAGAAACTGGCTGATTCTCAGAATTCGAGCCATTGCCTATACCATTTTGTTTTTGGCGGGAATTATTTTCAGCATTTTATTTGTGATGCTTGGAAAATTTATACAGTCCAAAATATCCGGCTATATTCCTTGGCTTGATAGGGCGATTGAGACCATTATGAGTTGGCGCCATTTTATTATATTTTTTGTGCTAACCCTTTTGTTCTTGTTTATTTTTAAATTTTTACCAAACAGGTATGCCACCTTTAAAAGCCAGTTGCCGGCGGCAATCATCACTTCCTTTGCCTGGATGGCCATGTCCGGATGCATTGCCTTATATGTAAATAAATTCAACGGATTTTCCATTTACGGAAGTATGACCACCATTGTATTGATATTGATGTATGTGTACTTTGGTATGTATTTGCTGCTTGTGTGTGCAGAAGTGGATTCAATGTACGAATACATCATCCGTGGAAAGCTTCGAAAACTAAAAAAGGTCATGAGCGAGAAAAGAATTTCTTGAGGTTTCAAGTGAAATGTGATATCATTTCGTCATATGGAAAAAGCGTAGATGGTGCATAGTAGTACTTTATTCATCATTCGAGAGAGACGAAATCGTTGGCTGGAAGTTTTGTCATGCTCTGTTAAAGATACGAAATTCACACCGGAGCTTCTGTGTTGAAATCAGTAGGCACAGACGGGTGATACACGTTAAGTATATTCATGAGAGCCTGCAATGCAGGAATCAGGGTGGTAACGCGGAGTACAGCTTCGTCCCTTATTAGGGACGAAGCTTTTTTTAGGTTATAAGCCACTTGGTTTTGTCCCGATATGGAAAGGAGAAACTATGAAAGAAAGATTACAGCAGATCAGAGAAGAAGCCATGAAGCAGATTCAGGAATCTGACGGACTTAATAAGTTAAACGAGGTCAGAGTCAATGTGCTTGGTAAAAAGGGCGAATTAACAACCATTATGAAATCCATGAAGGATTTAAGCGCAGAAGAAAGACCGAAATTTGGTCAGATGGTCAATGAAACCAGACAGGCCATTGAAACCTTAATCGAAGAAACCAAGACCAAGTTGGAAGCTGCAGAATTAGAGCTTGCCTTGGAAAAAGAAGTGATTGACGTAACACTTCCTTCAAAGAAACAGAAGGTGGGCCACGTTCATCCAAATCAATTGGCTCAAAAGGAAGTGGAAGATATTTTCATCGGTATGGGTTATGAAGTGGAAGAAGGACCGGAAATTGAGTACGATTACTACAATTTCGAAGCTTTAAATATTCCACCAAATCACCCGGCAAAGGACGAGCAGGATACCTTTTACATCACTCCGGATATTGTGCTTCGTACCCAGACCTCTTCGGTACAGATTCATGCAATGGAAAAAGGAAAACTTCCTCTTCGAATGATTGCACCGGGTAGAGTATTCCGTTCCGATGAAGTGGATGCAACCCATTCACCATCTTTCCACCAGATTGAAGGCCTTGTGGTGGACAAAGGAATTACCTTTGCAGATTTAAAGGGAACCCTGGAAGTATTTGCAAAGAAAATGTTTGGTGAAGATACCAAGGTAAAATTCAGACCGCATCATTTTCCGTTTACCGAGCCAAGTGCAGAAATGGATATGTCATGCTTTAAATGCGGCGGTAAGGGATGCCGATTCTGTAAAGGATCCGGCTGGATTGAGATTCTTGGATGCGGTATGGTGCACCCGGACGTGTTAAAGAGATGCAATATTGATACCAATGAGTATTCCGGATTTGCCTTCGGAGTTGGTCTTGAGCGTATTGCTTTATTGAAATATGAAATTGATGATATGCGTCTTTTATACGAAAATGACGATAGATTTTTAGATCAGTTCTAGGAGGGAAGGTAGAATATGAATACATCATTAGCTTGGATTAAAGAATATGTGCCGGACCTTGATGTTACTGCACAGGAATATACAGATGCCATGACACTTAGCGGAAATAAAGTAGAAGGTTATGAGTGTATTGGCCAGGATTTGAAAAATATTAAAATCGGACAGATTAAAACCATAGAAAAACATCCGGACGCAGATAAATTAATTATCTGTCAGGTGGATATGGGAGAAAAGGACCTTGTTCAAATTGTTACAGGTGCTCCAAATGTTAAAGAAGGAGATAAGGTTCCGGTTGTATTAGACGGCGGAAGTGTTGCCTGCGATCACAGCGGCCAGAGAGTACAGGGCGGCGTGAAAATCAAAAAGGGAAAACTTCGTGGCGTGGAAAGCAACGGTATGATGTGCTCCATTGAAGAACTTGGTTCTTCAAGAGATATGTATCCGGAGGCACCGGAATACGGAATTTATATTTTTGATGAGGATGCCAAGGTAGGAGATGATGTGGCTCATGCTCTTGCCCTTGACGATGTGAACTTTGAGTATGAAATCACCTCCAACCGTGTGGATTGTTTTGCGGTAATCGGAATTGCCCGTGAAGCGGCAGCCACTTTTGGAAAGGAATTTCATTATCCGGAGATTAAAGAGACCGGAAACAGCGAAAATGCAGCGGATTATATCGATGTGGAAATCAAAGATACCGATCTTTGCTCCAGATATTGTGCAAGAGTGGTAAAGAACGTTAAAATCGGACCATCTCCAATCTGGATGCAGAGAAGATTGGCAAGTGTTGGTATTCGACCGATTAACAACATTGTAGATATTACCAACTACATTATGGAAGAGTTTGGACAGCCAATGCACGCTTATGATCTTTCCACCATTGAAGACCATAAAATTGTGGTAAAAAGAGCCAATGACGGAGATAAATTCACTACTCTGGACGGGCAGGAACATGTGCTTGATCATGATAATTTAATGATCTGCGACGGAAAGAAAATGGTTGGTATTGCAGGAATCATGGGTGGAGAAAACTCCATGATTACAGATGAGGTAAAAGATGTATTGTTTGAGGCTGCATGTTTTGACGGAACCAACATTCGTCTTTCCGGAAAACGTCTTGGTATGAGAACGGATGCATCCGGAAAATTTGAAAAGGGACTGGATCCAAATCAGGCGCTTTTGGCCATTAACCGTGCATGTCAGTTTATGGAAGAGTTTTCTGCCGGAGAAGTGGTTGGAGGAATTGTGGATGTATATCCAACCGTCCGCACCGGAAATACGGTAAAATTTGAACCGGATAAAATCAATGAGCTTCTTGGAATTGATATTTCTCCGGAACAGATGATTTCTTATCTTGAGAAAATTGACTTAAAATACAATAAAGAAACACAGGAAATTATGGTTCCGTCCTGGAGACAGGATATTCATATTATGGCCGATGTGGCAGAGGAAGTTGCAAGATTCTACGGATACGATAAGATTCCGACCACATTGCCATACGGTGGGGCAACCAGCGGTGGAAGAAACAGAAAACAGACCCTTGAAATGAAGGCAAGAACGGTGGCTCATTACAACGGATTTTCACAGGCAATGACCTATTCCTTTGAAAGCCCAAAGGTATTTGATGCATTGCTTTTACCACAGGATAGCGAGCTTCGTAAGGCGGTGACCATTACCAATCCTCTGGGTGAAGATTTTAGCGTTATGAGAACCACTTCCTTAAACGGAATGTTAACTTCACTTTCCACCAACTATAATCACAGAAATAAGAATGTAAAATTATTTGAAATGGGTAATGTTTATATTCCAAAGCAGTTACCATTGACAGAATTGCCAAGTGAACGTATGATAATGACCTTGGGTATGTATGGTGATGGCGACTTCTATGATTTAAAAGGCGTTGTGGAAGAGATTATTTCCGAATGCGGCGTAAGAGATGCTTTGAAATTTGTACCAAACAGAGAAATTTCTTATATGCATCCGGGGCGTTGCGCAGACGTTTATGTAAATGATGAGAAGATTGCAATGCTTGGAGAAGTACATCCTACCGTTTGCGGTAATTACAGTATTAAGGATAAGGTTTACGTTGCAGTCATTGAAATTCCGGTACTTGTGAAGTACTCCAACTATGACTTTAAGTATGAAGGAATTGCAAAATTCCCTGCAGTGAACAGAGACTTATCCATGCTGGTTTCCAAGAACGTTTTGGCGGGAGAGATTGAACAGTGTATCCGTGAAAACGCAGGACAATACCTTGAAAAGGTGGAACTGTTTGATGTTTATGAAGGAAACCAGATTGCGGCAGGATTTAAATCACTGGCATATTCTTTAAGCTTTAGAGCAAAGGATAAAACATTGGAAGAGGCTGAAATTACAGCGATTATGAACAAAGTAATCAAAGGCCTTTCAAAAATGAATGTAGAATTGAGGCAGTAATTCATGGAAACAATGAGTGTCAAAGATTACTGGTTTGATTTGCCGAAGGAGCAAATCGCCCAGGATCCTCTGGAAGATCGATCATCCTCCAGATTAATGGTGTTGGATCGAAATTCCGACGTTGTAGAACATAAGATTTTTAAAGATGTAATTGATTATTTAGAGCCGGGTGATTGCCTGGTTCTAAATAATACAAAGGTAATACCGGCCCGCCTTTACGGGGTAAAAGTAGGAACGGATGCCAAGATTGAAATTTTACTTTTAAAACGAAAGGAAAATGATATCTGGGAGACCTTGGTGAAGCCGGGAAAGAAAGCAAAAGTAGGTGCCAAAATCAGTTTTGGCGACGGACTTTTGGTAGGTGAAGTGGTGGATATTGTGGAGGAAGGAAATCGTTTGATTCAATTTCACTACGAAGGCATTTTTGAGGAAATATTGGACCAATTGGGACAGATGCCTTTGCCGCCGTACATCACACATAAATTAAAGGATAAAAACCGCTATCAGACCGTATATGCAAAATACGACGGTTCTGCGGCTGCCCCTACGGCAGGGCTTCATATGACTCCGGAACTTCTTGAGAAAATCAAGGCCAAAGGCGTAGATATTGCAGAGGTAACATTGCATGTGGGACTTGGAACTTTCCGTCCGGTAAAGGAAGAAAATGTGCTGGAACACCATATGCATTCGGAGTATTATATGGTTACAAAGGAAGCGGCAGAGAAAATGAACAGGGCAAAAGCCAACCATAAAAGAGTTATCTGTGTGGGAACCACCAGCTGCAGAACGGTGGAATCTGCGGCAAAAGAAGATGGAACCATTGAAGAATGCAGCGGTTGGACCGATATTTTTATCTATCCGGGATACCGTTTTAAGATTCTGGATGCCTTAATCACCAATTTCCATTTGCCGGAGTCCACATTGATTATGCTGGTATCTGCACTGGCGGGAAGAGAAAAAGTTTTGGCTGCTTATGATGAAGCGGTAAGAGAAGGATATCGATTCTTTTCCTTTGGAGATGCGATGTTAATTAAATAGTGAAACTTTATAGCATACTTAATTCATCTAAACATACAGAAAAATGTAGAAATGGGGATGAAGCATGGAATCATTTAATTTGCAAAGAGGCATAGCCATCACTTTGGTAATGACACTTTTAGCAGGAGGAGTTCGAACCGGAGGGACATATTTGCCAAAAGCGGTGGTGAATCATACCACCACAGAAGTTACGGAGGATAATACCACCGAAGAAACTCCTGCAGATCAAAGTAATACCGGGGAAACCACAGAGGAAACAACGGAGGATCCGGAAAACGACAACGGAGAAGAACAACCGGAGCAACCGGTGGAAAAGGTTTCCTTAGAGCAACCAAAGACTTTTACCGCAGTACGAGATAACAGATCCATCACGTTAAAGTGGAGCAAGGTCAACGGTGCTGTGGGCTATGAAATTTACTATCATATCATTGGAAAAGAAGGATATACAAAGCTGAAAAAGCTTTCTGCAGATAAGAGAACCTATACCCATAAATATTTAACCAGGGGAAAGAAGTACCGTTATGCCATTGTGGCCCTTGATACGGAGGAGGAATATAACAGCAAACGTTTGAAAACAGAAGCGTCTATTGCAATCCCGATTCTTCATCCAACCAAGGTTACGTGCGAAAATGAAGGGTTTTATGTAAAAATTTCCTGGAAAGGACACGATGGTGACGTTCAATACGAGGTGTACCGTGCACTGAAAAAGCAGGGAACCTATAAACGTATGATAAAAACAACCAAGAGCCATTATTACGATAAGACGGTAAAACCGTCTACCACTTATTACTACAAGGTGAAGGCCCGTAACTCCAAAAAGACCATTACCTTCCGAAGTGATGACTCTGCCATTGTGAAACATAAATCCGGTTATTTGGATCCGAAAAAACCGTTGATTGCATTGACCTTTGATGACGGTCCAAGTGATTATACCAAAACAGTGTTAAGCTCTTTGAAAAAGCATAATGCAAAAGCCACCTTTTTTGTTGTGGGTAACAGAGTAAATGCCAATAAAGCTGTTTTGAAACAGGTATATTCTTACGGATGCGAAATAGGAAACCATTCTTACAGCCACGCAAATCTTGGAACTGCAGGAAAAAGTGAGATTCAATCACAGCTTGCAAAAACAGACCGGGCAGTGCAAAATGTGATTGGAGTGAAGCCTACCCTGATTCGACCGCCATACGGAAGTACCAGTAGCTTGCTTCGCAGCACCGTGGACCGGCCATTGATTTTGTGGAGTATTGATACGGAGGACTGGCGAAGCAGAAATGCGGATATGGTCTATGCAAAGGTGATTGGAAAGGTGAAGGACGGAGATATTGTGCTAATGCATGATATATATCCATCCACGGCCAATGCGGCAACCAGAATTATTACCAAGTTGTCCAAACAGGGATATCAGATGGTAACCGTGTCGGAACTTGCACTGTGCAAGAAACAAAAATTACAAAGCGGAAAGAGTTATTTCAACATAAAATAGTGCTTGCAACACTTTTTTCCTTGTAATAGAATAAATTTATGAATATTAAATTAGTGCAAAAGGAGACTGTACTATGGAGGAAAGAAGAAAAAGCAAACGACTTGAGTTGGAAGTGACCATTCAAATCGAGCGTTTGGATAAGGAAGATACCACCACTTTGAAATATGTGAAAGTTGGGGTAACGGATATTTCCAAGACAGGAATTGGTTTTATTGCAAAAGAACCATTGGAAGTGGAAAGTTTTTACGATTGTAAACTTCAAATCTGGACCAAAGAGGTGATTGATTCTGTAATCGAAATCGTTCGTGTAAACAGAAATGCAGACGGATCCTATAATTACGGAGCCAGATTTATCGGCATGACAGAAACAGATGCCTTGAAAATTGAAATATACCAATTATTCAATGAGTTATAATAGGAAATACCACCTGGTGTCAGGTGGTATTTTTTACGCATGTGACGAGCCGGAAGATGTAGCGTGGAATTTGAATAAAAAATCAGAAATGTTCACAAAAAAGAAACAAAATAACCGACACTACATAAAATGTTAACAAATAAACAGTTTTAAACTGTCGAAATTATACAAAATACCAACAGTATATTGTAAAGTGGTGGAATATTAAGTAAAATAAAAGCATATTAACAAAAACCAGACAAGGGGGACTAGAATATGAATGTTTTTACCACTGATAAGATTAGAAATGTTGTGATTCTTGGCCACGGGGGTTGTGGCAAGACTTCCTTAGTGGAAGCAATGGCTTACCTTGCAGGGGATATTTCCCGTATGGGTAAAGTTCAGGACGGAAATACCATTAGTGATTACGATAAAGAGGAAAATAAGAGATTGTTCTCCATTCAAACATCGGTTGTACCGATTGTGTGGAACGACACCAAGATTAACTTTTTAGATACACCGGGCTATTTCGATTTTGTTGGAGAAGTTGAAGAGGCTGTTTCGGTTGCGGATGCAGCCATTATTGTTGTCTCAGGAAAGAACGGAATTGAAGTCGGTACTAAGAAGGCCTGGGATTTATGCGAGAAATATCACCTTCCAAGAATGGTTTTTGTTACACAGATGGATGATGATAATGCATCCTTCAGAGAAGTGGTAACTTCTCTTCAGGAGTTGTACGGAAAGAGAATCGCGCCTTTCCATATGCCAATCAGAGAGAATGAGCAGTTTGTTGGCTATGTAAATATTATTCAGCAAAAAGCGAAACGTTGGAACGAAAAAGGAACTGTTGATAAATTCGATGTTCCGGAGTATTCGGTAGAGAATTTAAATCTGTTTCGGGAAGCATTACTTGAAGCTGTGGCAGAGACCAGTGAAGAGTTTATGGATAGATATTTTAACGGAGATGAGTTTTCGGAAGACGAAATCCGACAGGCGCTTCGTGTCAATGTGCTGGACGGATCCACGGTGCCGGTACTTATGGGATCCAATCTTTTGGCAAGAGGTATGTATACCTTAATGGTGGATGTGGTGAAATATCTCCCGTCACCGGCAGAAAGAGAATGTGTAGGTGTGAACGTTAAGACCAATGAGCGCTTTGAAGGCAACTACGATTTTTCAAAGTCAAAGAGTGCCTATGTATTTAAGACCATTGTGGATCCTTTTATCGGAAAGTATTCCCTTATTAAGGTTTGCTCCGGTACAATCAAGACCGATGATTTGTTGTATAACAAAGACCAGGACGAGGAAATGAAAATCGGTAAATTATACGTGTTAAAGGGCAACAAACCTACGGAAGTACCGGAATTACATGCCGGTGACATTGGCGCTTTGGCGAAATTAAACAAAGTATATACCACGGATACCCTTTCCACAAAGAACGTTCCGGTTGTTTACGGAAAGACAGAAATTTCCACACCTTATACCGTAATGTCCTACAAGGCTATGAACAAGGGAGATGACGATAAGATTGCCCAGGCTCTGGCCAAATTGCTGGCAGAGGATTTAACCTTAAAGACTGTAAACGATGCAAAGAATCACCAAACCCTTCTGAAAGGTGTAGGTGAGCAACAGTTGGAAGTGGTTGCAAGTAAGCTGAAAGAACGCTACAAGGTGGAAATCAGCCTTGGCAAGCCAAAGGTATCCTTTAAAGAAACCATTAAGAAGAAAGCGGATGTGGAATATAAATATAAAAAGCAGTCCGGAGGTCATGGTCAGTACGGACATGTAAAGATGACCTTCGAACCACTTGGAAATACGGAAGAAGCCTATGAATTTGACCAGATTGTAGTCGGTGGTGCGGTTCCAAAGAACTACTTCCCGGCAGTGGAAAAGGGTATTGCGGAAAGCACTTTGGCAGGACCTTTGGCAGGTTATCCGGTGGTTGGTGTGAAGGCGGTATTGTATGACGGCTCTTATCACCCGGTAGATTCTTCTGAAATGGCATTTAAGACTGCTGCCACTCAGGCATTTAAGAAAGGTTTTATGGATGCCACACCAATCTTATTGGAGCCGATTATGTCGTTGAATGTTTTGGTGGATGATAAATACACCGGCGATATTATGGGCGACTTAAATAAGAAACGCGGACGAGTTCTTGGAATGAATCCGGTGAACGGAGGCAAGCAGGAAATTTTGGCAGAGATTCCTGAGGCAGAACTTTACGGATATTCCACAACCCTTCGTTCCATGACCGGCGGAAGCGGTGAGTTCTCATACGAATTTGTAAGATATGAGCAGGCTCCTTCGGACGTACAGGAAAAGGAAGTGGAGTTGAGAACCAAAGAAGCATCGGCAGAATAATCTAATTATGTAAAAAGGAATGGGGGAATTGGCATATGCTGATTCCCTCTTTTATGTTATAATAACATCAAAGCTGTAAATATTATATTAATCGGAGGAACCTTTATGGCAGATATTCTGATTCTGGATTATGAACTGGATGTTTATAAAAGAAATTTAACTTCATTGGAAGGCAAGTACAACTTCCTATATACAAATAAAGCGGAACAGGCTATGGAATGGCTTGAAGAAAAGGAAATTGCCGTTATTATTGCGGAAAAGGATATGGAAATTATCACAATTAACGAAATATCTGACATGGTTTCTTTTTCTCATCCGGAGACGGTGCTTCTTTTGGCAACGGATGTATATGTAGTGGAAGATGTGCTTGATATCTTAAATGAATGCAGTATATTTGAAATCGTTTTAAAACCGTTCCGTTTTGCGGAAGATATTATGGATCCTATTATCCGCGCGGTTCATGAGCATGAACTTCGGGTAAAACGCTATGCGGTGAAACGTCAAAGTAAGAAAGATGCCAAGGGCATCATTGAAGAATCGGATAAATTAAAAAAAGAGCTTTACAAAAGAGCCAATGATTATTCCAACCTGTTTATTTCATTTCGCGGGATTGTCGAAGGAAATGCATTATCCTGGGGAAAAGAAGATGAGGTGGAGTTGGATGACTGCAATAAATACAGAGATTTTGTGGATGAACTTTGCAAAGAATATGTAAACAGCTATATTTTTAGCCAGAATACCTTAAAGGATTGGGAAGAAAAGTTAAAGAAACAGTTTACAAATGAGAATAATCAGTGCGGTATTGAAATTAATTTTTCTGCCATTCAAGGAATTTCCAGGAAAAAGGCAAAGGATGTGTACTTTTTTATTTACATGATGGCACATCTATGTAAGGCGACCTTAACCAAGTATGACATTAAGGTTACGGTTGAGGAAGATCAGCAGGTACTTTTGGTGAAGGTTTATAACGATCCGAAATTATCCATGCTTGGAGGCAGCATGCTTTATGCAACAGAGGACGAGAGAGTTCGAAAGGCAATGCACAGAGTCATTTTTGATTGCATGAAGCGAATTTATGTAAAGTCAATGAAAGGGTATGAGAATAATCCATACATTGCTTCGGCAACCATTGTTATGGATAACTAGGAAGAAAGAATGATTTTATCTTGTAATCATATAGCGAAAAGTTATGGTGTGGAAACCATATTGGAAGATGTTTCTTTTTTTGTAAATGAAGGGGAAAAGGTAGCTGTTGTAGGCATGAACGGTGCCGGAAAATCAACAGTTTTAAAGATTATTAACGGAGAACTTACACCGGATGGCGGAGAAGTCTATGTGTCTAAAGACACCACCATGGGCTACCTTGCTCAGTACGATGCGGTATCCTGTGGCAGTACCATCTACAAAGAGGTGGAATCAGCCAAACAGGACTTAATCGATATGGAAAATAACCTGCGGGCCATGGAAGGGAAAATGTCTTCCTTAAAACCGGAAGAGATGGACCGTTTTATGCAGCAATATCACCAGTTAAACGATGATTTTGACGCTGCGGGAGGATATACCTTCCGAGGTGAAATTGTGGGAGTAATCCGTGGACTGGGTTTTACCGATGAGGAATTTGACAAGCCCATTGAAGAACTTTCCGGTGGACAAAAAACAAGGGTAGGACTTGCAAAGCTTCTTGTAAGTAACCCTGATATATTAATGCTGGATGAGCCCACCAACCATTTGGATATTCGATCCATTGAATGGTTGGAAGGTTTTTTGCGCTCTTATAAAAAGACGGTTATGATCGTTTCTCATGACCGTTATTTCCTCGATAAAATTGTTTCCAAAGTGGTGGAAATTGAATATAAGAAAGCGGTTACCTATAAGGGAACTTACTCTGATTTCTCCAGGAAAAAGGAAGAGCAGCGTAAGATATACATGAAGCATTACTTGGAACAGCAGGCGGAAATCAAGCATGAAAAACAGGTGATTGATACCTACCGCTCTTTTAAAACAGAAGCAGCCTTAATCAAGGCAAAAAGTCGTGAAAAACGACTGGATATGATAGAAGTTTTAGATAAACCTATAGAAATTCGTGATGATATGCACCTGAAACTGGAAGCCAGCGTGGAAAGCGGAAAGGATGTTTTGTATGCAGAACATCTTTCCAAGGCATACGATGATAAGGTGCTGTTTTCCGATATTGGTCTGGATATTAAAAAGGGTGAGCGTGTTGCCATTATCGGTGATAACGGAACAGGCAAAACCACTCTTTTAAAGATTATAAACGGCCTGATTCAAGCAGATCAGGGCGAATTTAAGCTGGGATCAAAGGTTTCCATTGGATATTATGATCAGGAACAGCAGTTTTTATCTGAGGATAAAACATTGTTTGATGAAATCGGTGACAATCACTATGAAATGACCAATACAAGGATTCGAACAGTGCTTGGAGCATTTCTTTTTACCGATGATGATGTGTTCAAAAAAATCGGCGATTTAAGCGGAGGAGAGCGAGGCAGAGTCTCCCTTGCCAAGCTTATGCTATCTAAGGCCAATCTTTTGATTTTGGATGAGCCCACCAACCATCTTGATATTACATCCAAGGAGATTCTGGAAAGCGCACTTTGCAGTTATACCGGAACGGTGCTTTTTGTCTCCCATGACCGTTATTTTATCAATCGTGTGGCAAGCCGTATTCTGGAATTAAAAGATCATAAGCTTCATAATTACCTTGGCAATTATGATTATTACCTTGAGAAAGTTGCTGAAAAACAAGAGGAAGTGCAACAGGAACAGATTCGCAGTGAAGGGGACGCTAAGGCACAGTCCACAGGACAGCTGGATTGGCAGGAGCAAAAGGCCAAGGCGGCAGCCAAACGAAAACTGGAAAATGCCATTGCAAAGGTGGAAGAGGAAATCGGTGATCTGGAAGACAAATTGTCTGCGGTGGATGAGAAGTTAATGGACCCGGCCAACGCCACCAATTCTGCAAAATTAAATAAATTAACGGCAAAACGCAATGAAATCGAAGAAAAACTGGAACCGCTTTATGAAAAATGGGAGGAATTGACAAGCGAGGAATAATTGTTTTATAATTAACGACGAGTAAGGAGGTTCCGAGTATATGAAGAAAGAAATCTCTCAGGTAGTTATAAAACGTATGCCCAGATATTACCGTTATCTTGGCGAGTTGATCGACCAGGGAACTGAGCGAATTTCTTCCGGAGAATTAAGTAAGATCATGAAGGTAACTGCTTCACAGATCAGACAGGACTTAAACAATTTCGGAGGTTTTGGTCAACAGGGTTATGGGTATAACGTACAATACTTGTATGATGAAATCGGAAAGATTTTAGGACTTGATAAGACACACAATATGATTATTGTAGGTGGAGGAAACTTAGGACTGGCACTGGCAACAAATTCCAGATTTGACAGACAGGGATTTGTGGTTACCGGTATCTTTGATATTAATCCTAACCTGAAAGGAAAACAGGTTAACAATAATAGCATTATGATGATGTCAGAACTTGATGAATTTATTCAGCACAATCATGTTGACATTGCTGCACTTACCGTACCTAAGGACAATGTCCAGGAAATCGTAGATCATCTGCAGGAATTGGGAATTAAAGCGTTTTGGAATTTTGCGCACTTGGATTTGGAAGTGGCAGAGGATGTGGTGGTACAGAATGTGCACCTGTCCGATAGTTTGATGAGATTATCACTAAATATGATTCAGAGAAAAGAAAGATATCAAGACGATGAGTAATGATATATCTGTTAACACAAAATTAGAAAACGGAGAGTTTGTAGAGGCACTTAAAGATGTTAAAGTGCCTTTACTTGTTTTGGATGAAAAGTGGCATCACCTTTTTAAGGGCATGAAGAAAACGGCCCAGGTTAAAGAATACGAGGAAAAGGTCAATGAGCTTTTAAAACTTCAGGGAAAACTCAACAGTGATTTAAAGGACCTGAAGAAAACAAAACAGAATTTACTTGGCGGAATCGTTAACAATATGGATGATTCCGATGCGGATAAAGAAGAACTTCGATTGAAAAAACTGGACGAACAAAAGCGTCTTGTGGATGAAATCAATGAGCGTATGGAAGAGGTGGAAGACAGGTTACTGGATTTACCAAGAGAACTGGATGAAGCCAATAAAATGCTCATGGTTTACAGCATGGACGTTTGCTATCGCAAGCTACGCTCCAATGCAGAAGAAATCGAAGAAATCGGAACCTGGATTAAACGTATTCGAATTGAATTGAAGAAGAATATTGTTATTAAACAGGTGGATGAACAAAAGAATGAAGAAATCTATTCTTATATGCACGATGTGTTAGGACCAAGAGCCATTGATGTATTTGACTTAAAGTATGAGGAAGATGGCGAAGTGATTGATAAAGACGGCAAGAAATAGGGCTGTATCACACGCGTTGCAAGAAATTTTTAAATATGATATATTTCATAGAGCATGACTTTGAATAGAAGAAAAGGAGTAAACTAACAGAAATGGATAATGATGGGAGTTCCATTATAATAATTGTTTCTATTGTATATTTTATTATACTTATCATAAACGGGTTGCTGAATGCTTATTGTTCTGCACTTGACAATTTAAATGAGTCTTTGATGGAGGAAAAGGCCAAAGACGGAGACGGTAAAGCAATGATAGTCAATGAACATTTGGATAGTTCATCCATGCTCATTGATTCCCTGCATTTAATTGATGGATTGTGCTTTTTTATCACCGGTACCTTTTGTATTCCATCCACGGTGCTATATATTCTCAATAAGAATGAGAACATTTTTGGAGATTATAGCTTTGTGGCAGTGACCTTCATTGTTTCTGTCATTGCCTTTATTTTGATGTTAAGCGCAGGATATGCCTCTTTAAAAATCGGAGGGGTGAAGAAAGAACGTGCAGCTATGGCACTTTGCAAAATATGCAACGGTTTATTTGTCTTTTTTACTCCGTTACGAGTTATAATCAAAAAGTTCTCCGGCATTTTTGTTCGCGTGTTTGGGGTGGATCCCAACTTGAATCTGGATGAGGTTTCCGAAGATGAAATCATATCCATGGTGGATGAAGGTCATGAACAAGGGGTCATTGAAAGCAGTGAAGCGGAGATGATTCACAACATTTTTGAGTTCACCAATAAGGATGCGGGAGATATTATGACCCACCGAAAGAATATGATTCTTTTATCCGGGGAAATCACATTTTCAGAGGCGTTGAACTTTCTTTTGGAAAACAGTTTGAGCCGTTATCCCGTATATCTTGAAGATGCAGACAATATTATCGGTGTGGTACACATCCGAGATTTTATGGAGAGACAAAGAGATAACTCTTTGTACAATAAAAAGCTGATGGAAGTCAAAGGGCTGATTCGTGAAATCAGTTTCATTCCACAGACCAGAAATATCAGCGATCTTTTCCACAGTATGCAGGAGGAAAAGAGCCACATGGTCATTGTGGTGGATGAATATGGTCAGACCTGTGGTCTTGTTACCATGGAAGATATTTTGGAAGAAATCGTGGGAAATATTTTTGACGAATATGATGAAGAAATTGCATTGATTACTCCTCATGCAGACGGAAGTTATGATATTCTTGGCATGACACCCCTTGATGAGGTGGAGGAGCTGCTTGATGCAAACCTTCCGGTGGAAGATTACGATACCCTGAACGGATATTTGATTTCCCTTTTGGATCGAATTCCAAGTCCGGAAGAAAAGAAAATCCAGATTACAACAGAAGGATTCCTTTTTGAGGTGTTATCTGTTGAAAATAAAACTATAAAAAATGTTCATGTCACTAGGATTATGGAGCCTACAGAGACAGAGAATAATATGAATGAATAGGAAAGAGGTATAAATATGTCAGGACATTCCAAATTTGCCAACATCAAACACAAAAAAGAAAAAAATGATGCTGCAAAGGGAAAAATCTTTACTGTAATCGGAAGAGAAATTGCAGTTGCTGTAAAAGAGGGTGGAGCTGACCCTGCAAATAACAGCAGATTAAGAGATGTTATAGCAAAAGCAAAAGCAAATAACATGCCAAACGATACCATCGATCGTGGTATTAAAAAGGCTGCAGGTGATGCAGGAAGCGTTACTTATGAATCTGTAACATATGAAGGATATGGACCTGGAGGAACAGCAATTATTGTTGATGCCTTAACCGATAACAAAAACCGTACTGCAGCCAATGTTCGTAGTGCCTTTACCAAAGGTCACGGAAGCATTGGAACACAGGGTTGTGTATCTTACATGTTTGATAAGAGAGGACAGATTATTGTTGCCAAGGAAGAGTGCGACATGGAAGCTGACGATCTTATGATGATGGCACTTGATGCAGGAGCAGAAGATTTTAGCGAAGAAGAGGACAGCTTTGAAATTCTTACTGCACCGGAAGATTTCAGCACCGTGAGAGAAGCACTGGAAAAAGAAAATATTGTGATGGCAGACGCAGAGGTAACAATGATTCCACAAACTTATGTTACAGTTACCGATGAAGAAGATGTAAAATGTATCCAGAGAATCCTTGATTTACTGGATGAAGATGATGATGTACAGATGGTGTACCATAATTGGGATGAATAATTAGTATGAAAAAAATTTTGTTTGCGGCTTCGGAGTGTGTTCCTTTTGTTAAAACAGGAGGACTTGCCGATGTAGTAGGGGCGTTGCCGAAAGAATTTGATAAAAAGGATTGGGATGTAAGGGTGATATTGCCCTTATACAGTAAAATACCGGAGAAATACCGCAATGATTTTCAGTATATAGACAATTTCGAAATTGGCTGTGGACCTTTAAATCAAAATAAGTATGTTGGATTATTTCAATATGAGTATGAGGGTATTACCTATTATTTTATTGATAACCAGGAGTATTTTTATCAGGACTATATCTACAGTGACTTTCACTTTGACATTAAACGTTTTGCGTTTTTTGATAAAGCCGTATTATCTGTTTTACAATTGATTGATTTTAGACCTGATTTGATTCATTGTCACGACTGGCAGACAGGGTTGATTCCGGTTTATCTGAAAACGGAGTTTGCCGCATCCCCTTTTTACCGGGGTATCAAGTCTATTATGACCATTCATAACCTGAAGTTCCAGGGCGTGTGGTCAAAGGATTACCTGATGGATGTCAGTGGATTGACCGGGGATTTATTTTCCGACGATAAACTTGGATTTTATAAAGATGGAAATATGCTAAAAGGCGGATTGACCTATGCAGATCATATTACAACCGTCAGCAAAAATTATTCCTATGAAATTCAAAGTAAGTATTACGGAGAGAACCTGGAAGGTTTGCTTTTTGCAAGAAATCATGAAATGACAGGTATTGTGAACGGAATTGACTACGATTCCTTTGATCCGAAAACCGATGAAAACTTATACAAGAATTATAGTGTAGAAGATTTTCGTAAAAAGAAATATGTTAACAAACAGAAACTGCAAAAGGAACTGGGACTGGAAGAAGATAAGCATAAGTTTATGATTGCCATTGTTTCAAGACTTACAGACCAGAAGGGATTGAATCTGATTGAATACGATTTTGAGCGTTTAATTGATGACAATACCCAGCTTGTGGTTCTTGGAACCGGAGACTATAAATATGAGTCTATGTTCCGGTATTTTGCGGATAAGTATCCGGATAAGGTTTCTGCAAATATTTTATACAGTGAAGGGTTAAGCCGAAAGATTTATGCTGCGGCAGATGCTTTCTTAATGCCGTCTGCCTTTGAACCTTGCGGATTGTCCCAGTTAATTGCTCTTCGTTACGGCGCGGTTCCAATTGTAAGAGAAACCGGTGGATTAAAAGAAACGGTGGAGCCTTTTAACGAATACGAGCATTGCGGTGTTGGTTTTTCTTTTACCAATTACAACGCAGATGACATGCTATACACTGTAAATTATGCCAAGAAGATCTTCTTTGAGAAGAAGGCGGCCTGGAATAAAATTGTGGAAAGGGGCATGATTAGCGATCACTCCTGGAAACAATCAAGATTGGCATATGAGGAATTATATAATTATTTGATTGGATAAAAGATACGAGATCTTGCATACTGCGGTATGCAAGATTTTTTATCTCGGGAAACAATTTAAGTGAAATGACATTAATACTAAAATATGTTAAACTATAAAAAGTAAATTTTGCAGGAGGAACTATGGCAAAGCAAAAGGGACATAGGGGAAAACGAAAGACAAAGAAAGCCGCTGCCAGAAAGAATTCTTTGACAACGGAGATTGTGGTAATTCTTGCGTTTGCGTTTTCTGTATTTTTGGAAATCAGTAATTTTGGTTTTGGCGGAACAATGGGCCGTGCTTTAAGCAGCGTAATGTTCGGTGTTTTTGGCTGGCTTGAATATATATTTCCGGTTTTAATAATTTTGGCGTGTATTTTCATTGTAGCCAATAAGGATGATTTTTATGCCTTATTAAAGGTTTTGTATGGATTTATAGGCTTTATTTTGTTGTGTGGTTTTGTGGCTCTTGTTTATAACCATGATGGTATGGGAAGTTTAAAGAGCGGATATTCCACAGGCTATCTGATGCACTGCGGAGGCGGATTTATGGGAAATGCCGTCACCGGCCTTTTAGTGCCAAATGTGGGCCTGGTGGGAGCGTATTTGGTTGATGTTGTGGGTATTATTATTTGCGCCATTTTAATGACAGAACGTTCGCTTTATGGATTTTTAAAAACCAGAAGTAAAATGGGAATGGAGCAGAGTAAAAATCTCAGAGAAAAACGAAAAAAAGAGCGCGCCCTGGTGCGGGAAGAAAAACGGGCTAAAAGAGCACAGCGTGAATATGAAGAAGAAGTGGATACAAGGGGGCGCAGAGTTGCCCATGGCGTATCTTTTGATACAAAAATTGTAGAAGAAAACGGCCATTCCGACGAAATGGCAGAGGTACATGCAAAAGAACCATATGAGGAACCGGTGATTCACGGACTTACAAAGGCTGAGGAATTGCGAAGTGAGCCGGTTGCAGTGGAAGAACCCAAAATGGAAACACCAAAAGTGGAAAAACCAAAAGTGGAAGCACCGGCGGTAAAGAAAGAACCTTTGGTGGAAGAAAAGGTGGAGATGCCTATTTCTTCCGGTGAAACAGGGTCCGATGCGGATTATAAATTCCCGCCAATCGAACTTTTGAAAAAAGGTGATAAAAATGCCACCGGAGAATCGGAAACTTCATTAAAAGCAACGGCCATGCAATTGGAACAGACCCTGCGTGATTTTGGTGTTAATGTGAAAATGACGGATGTCAGCTGTGGACCAAGTGTTACCAGATTTGAAATGCAGCCGGAGCACGGTGTAAAGGTCAGCAAAATTGTCGGACTGGCAGACGATATTAAATTGAACCTGGCTGCTGCGGATATTCGTATTGAAGCACCGATTCCGGGAAAAGCGGCGGTTGGTATTGAGGTTCCAAACAAGGAAAATGTAACGGTAATGCTTCGTGAATTGCTGGAAGCAAAAGAATATAAAACCATTAAAACAAAGATTCCGTTCCCTGCAGGAAAGGATATTGGAGGAAAGGTGATTGTTTCCGACATTGGAAAGATGCCTCACGTATTGATTGCCGGATCCACCGGTTCCGGTAAGTCCGTATGTATCAATACCATTGTTATGAGTATTTTGTATAAAGCAAAACCATCAGAGGTAAAGTTGATTATGATTGATCCTAAGGTGGTGGAATTAAGTATTTACAACGGCATCCCACATTTGCTTATGCCGGTGGTAACCGATCCCAAAAAGGCGGCAGGCGCACTAAACTGGGCAGTTGCTGAAATGACCGATCGTTACAACAAGTTTGCAGAGGCCAATGTGCGTGATTTAAAGGGATACAATAAACACGTGGAAATCTTTAATAAAGAGCATCCGGATACCAAGCTGGAAAAAATGTATCAGCTGGTGATTATTGTGGACGAGATGGCAGACTTAATGATGGTGGCACCGGGTGAAGTGGAAGATGCCATCTGTCGTCTTGCACAGCTTGCAAGAGCTGCAGGTATTCATTTGATTTTGGCAACCCAAAGACCGTCGGTAAATGTTATTACCGGTTTGATTAAAGCCAATATGCCATCCAGAGTTGCCTTTGCAGTTTCCAGTGGTGTGGACTCCAGAACCATTTTGGATATGTACGGAGCAGAAAAGCTTTTGGGAAAGGGAGATATGCTGTTTTATCCTCAGGGATATCAGAAACCTCTTCGTGTACAGGGTGCCTTTGTTTCTGACCAGGAAGTGTCGGATGTGGTGGAATTCTTAAAAGCCAACAAGCCTGAGGTGGTGGAAGATACCAGCGAAATCGAAGAGAAAGTAAACCAGTTATCTCTTTCCAATAAAACCATGGCACCGGGAACAGGAGCCGCCACAGAGGATGGACGGGATGTGTATTTTGCCGATGCAGGTCGTTTATTAATTGATAAAGAACGTGGTTCTATCGGAATGCTTCAGAGAATGTTTAAAATCGGCTTTAACAGAGCTGCAAGAATTATGGATCAATTGGAAGAAGCTGGGGTTGTGGGACCGGAAGAAGGTACCAAGCCAAGAAAGGTGCTTTTAACGAAAGAGGAATTTGAAAATATGATAAATGACCAATAATGGGTATTTTTCATACACAAAAAGGAAAATGTGTAGTAAAATAGAGATGTTGAAATAAAAACGGGAGAGTAAGAAGTAGCATGAAGTGTAAGAAATGTGGAAACGAAATAGCTAAGGGAAAAGTATATTGCGATTCTTGCGGAGCAGAGGTTCAGATTGTTCCGGATTACAATGCCTTTGATGAAGCTATATCAAATGGCGTGAAACCGGAGGAATTAAAGGAATCAGAGGAGCTTTCAGAAGAAGTAAACAACAACCCTGAAGTAGAGGATGAGGTAGAGAAAACACCTGTGGATAAGAAGAAAAAAGCACTGTTTATCGTGGGTGGAATCATTCTGGTTGTTGCATTGATATTTATTGTTTCCCTTTTTGTAACAAGTTATCAAAATAACCGTTCCTTCTCATATCAGTATGACAGAGCACAACAGTATTTGAAAAATCATCGTACGGATAAGGCCCTTGAGTCTGTGAATAAGGCGTTGAAGATTGATAAAGATAACGAAGAAGCACTTTTATTGCTTGCTGACATTCAGAAGGAAATGGGCGAAGATGAAGATGCCATTGATACACTTCTTTCTGTGGTGGATTTATATCCTGATCATAAAGATGCATACAGCAAATTGATTACCATTTATTCCGGTAAAGGAGATTTTGACGCAATTGCAAAATTGTCCAAGGGAGTAAAGGATGAACAGGTGAAATCACTGTTTATCGGTTATGTGCCAACAACACCAACCTTCAGTGAGAAAGCCGGAAAGTATGACGATGAAATTTCTCTGGAAATCACAGGAGATTCCAGTAGTTTGATTTATTATACTGTGGATGGCAGTGACCCTCGGGAAAAAGGAATTGCATATACAGAGGAACTTTGTGTTGAAGAAGGTACCACCCTTGTAAAAGCAGTAAGTACCAACGAATTTGGCCTCTACAGTGATGTGGTGGAAGCAAAGTACGAAGTGGAACTGGCTGTTCCTGATAAACCGGAGGTATCTCTGCAAAGCGGTACCTATGATATTGCAAAGACCGTATCCGTGAAAGTTCCAAAAGGATGCAGTGCCTATTATACCTGGGATGGTTCCAATCCTACCAAGGCGTCAAAGAAATACAACGGTCCTTTTGTAATTCCGGAAGGTAATAATGTATTCAGTGTAATTGTGGTGAATGGCAATGGCCGCTCCAGTGATGTGGCAAGATTTAATTACATTTATTACAGTGACGAGGAAAGTAGCCAGGAGAGCGAAGGTGCTCAATAAAAGCTGAGTTATCAACCAGCAGGTAAACATCCTGCTGGTTCTTTCTGTTATTTATGGAGTGAAGAAATTTATGAAAATTTCCATTGTTTGTGTAGGGAAAATCAAAGAAAAATTCTTTTCCCTGGGCATAGAGGAGTATAGTAAACGATTACAGCGTTATTGCAACTTAAGCATCATTGAAGTTGCAGATGAAAAAACAAAAGAAAAAGCATCAGATAAAGAGATAGAGCTGGTAAAAGAAAAGGAAGGGGCAAGAATTTTAGACAAGATCAAAGAAGATGCCTACGTGATTGCCCTGGCCATAGAGGGAAAACAGTACGATTCGTTGCAACTGGCTCAGAAAATGGCGGAATTAATGACCTATGGGAACAGCAACATTGTTTTTGTAATCGGAGGCTCTTTAGGTCTTTCTGAGGATGTTTTAAACCGGGCCAACGAAAAACTGAGCTTTTCCAAATTAACCTTTCCACATCAATTGATGAGAGTGGTTTTACTGGAACAGATTTATCGATGCTTTCGTATCAATGAGGGAGAACCGTATCATAAATAATTGCAATTGAAAAATATTGTATTATAGCTGATAATAAAAGGGATTATAAATTTGGGATGGAAAGGAAATACATGAGTTTAACAGAGCTGGAATGGAATGTTGATAATGAACATTTATCCAACGTATTTGGAATGTTGGATGAATATCTGAAGAAGATTGAACGTACGTTACACGTGACCATCATTGTAAGGGATGGTTTTGTTAAAATTATCGGAACCGCCAAAGACTGTGAATTGGCAAGAAAAACCATTGATCAGTTGGTGAAGCTTTCCTGTAAGCACAAGGAAATCACAGAACATGATGTGGATTATTGTTTGTCCCTGGTTTTCGAAGACAAACAGGACGAAATGGTGTTGATGGATAAGGAATTGATCTGCCATACCATCAACGGAAAACCTGTAAAACCAAAGACCCTTGGACAAAAGGATTATGTAAATGCTATTCGTAAAAATATGATTGTATTTGGAATGGGTCCGGCAGGAACAGGTAAGACCTATCTGGCCATGGCTATGGCAATTACAGCATTCAAAAACGAAGAAGTAAATAAGATTATTTTAACCAGACCTGCCATTGAAGCAGGGGAAAAGCTTGGCTTTTTACCGGGAGATTTGCAAAGTAAGGTAGATCCCTATTTAAGGCCTCTTTATGATGCACTGTATCAGATTATGGGTGCAGAAAGCTTTTTGAAAAATATGGAAAAAGGGTTGATTGAGGTGGCGCCCCTTGCTTATATGCGAGGAAGAACTTTGGATAATGCGTTTATTATTCTGGATGAGGCGCAAAACACCACACCGGCCCAGATGAAAATGTTTTTAACCCGTATCGGTTTTGGGTCAAAGGCTGTGATTACAGGTGATGCCACTCAAAAGGATTTGTCGCCGGGAACCGTATCCGGACTTGACGTTGCTTTAAAAGTTTTAAAAAGTGTGGAAGGAATCGGAATTTGTACCTTAACAAGTGATGATGTGGTACGTCACCCGCTGGTACAAAAGATTGTAAATGCTTACGAAAAATACGAGGCGAAGCAACAAAAGAAAGTCAATAAAAACGGACAGTACAATAAAAGATAGAC
The DNA here is from genome assembly GCA_024680055.1 of Lachnospiraceae bacterium. Taxonomy (GTDB): domain Bacteria; phylum Bacillota; class Clostridia; order Lachnospirales; family Lachnospiraceae; genus XBB1006. Next base: position 115,025 of record JAILCP010000058.1, read on the forward strand.
GGAGACAAAGGAATGAGGTTACACGAGGTTCTTTCCGGAACTGATAAGTTTAAGCTTTTTTTTGTGGAGCTTTTTACCATTATTAGTGCGGGGGTTTTATATATTAAGTATGAAAACGGAATTGATCGCTTGATTCTTGGATTCTTCTTAACAATTCTGTTTTTTCTGGTATTATTATTTCGAATTAATTATGAGTATACAATTGAAGAATCACAACATCATATTCACGAAGACGTGGATAAAATGTTAAAGACCTATGGACTGGCCATTGTAATTACCACAGCCGGTTATTTTCTGCCGGTGCCGGTACATTTTCTGCTGTCCATGACGGCGTTGGTTTGTGCCTTTTTGCCGTTGCAATACGGACTTTCTTTAACATTGATGATGGCAATCTCCATTGGCATCAATGTACAGTCCACCAACTTTGAATTGGTATTTTTGGTATTTTCCTGTTTGGTAGGAGCTATGTTTTCCAAAATGGCCATTCAGCGCAGATATTTCTTTTATGTGGCAATGATGCTTATGGCAGTTTCCAGCTGTTCTGCAATGATTTTATCCTATGCAGTAAACGGACAGTTGGAGACGAGGGGACTTGCTTATGGATTTGTGGAAGGAATTGCCAATGCAGTGATGATTTTGGCGGTTATTCCGTTTTGCGTTGAAAAGGAGCAGGAACAAACCATTATTTTTTCCAGTTATGCAGAAGCAATGGAAGAGGATTTTCCACTGTCACTGTTTATGCAGTCCATCTCAGAGGAGCGTTATGAACGCAACCTGATTGTGGCAAAAAGTTGCAGAAAGTGCGCCCAGATACTTCAATTGAACAGTGATTTATGCTGCTGTGCAGGCTTTTATTACGATTTATGCAATAACGATGAAGAAGATCCTGTGGAATACGCATCCATTTTGGCAAGACAAAATTTCCTGCCTATGGATGTGGTCCATATTTTATCTCAATATAATGGTTTGAATCGAGACATTGACACCAAAGAAGGGGCGTTGGTGGATTTGATTCATGAATCCATGTATGAATTATGGAACAAACATGCAGATGAGAAGAACTCATTTGAAAAAGAAGTGGTGATTCATACCATGTTCAATGATCTTTCCAGATCCGGTAGATACGATCACAGTGGGTTGAGTATGAATGAGTTTTTGATCTTAAGAGAAAATTTAATTCGTGAGGTTACAAGTGAATGACACTGGAATTAGTGAATGAAACAGAAAAACAATTTGATTTTGATTTCCAAGAAATTGCAAGTAAAGTTATAAACGAAACACTTGAGGAAGAAAAATTTCCTTGGGAGGCCATGGTTGAAGTAACTCTTGTTTCGGCTCAATACATACATCAATTAAATCTTGAGCAGCGGGGAGTGGACCGTGCCACGGATGTGTTGTCTTTCCCTATGCTGGATTATGAAGCGCCGGGGGATTTTTCTTTGGTGGAAGAAGACAGTACCAATTTTGATCCGGAAACAGGGGAAGTTTTGCTCGGGGATATTGTAATCTGTCTTGATAAAGTGGAAGAGCAGGCAAAAGAATACGGGCATTCACTTTTACGGGAATATGCCTTTTTAATCTGCCACAGTATGCTTCATCTTTTGGGCTATGATCACATGGTGCCGGAGGAAGAAAAGGTGATGTTTGAAAAGCAGGAAGAAATTTTAAATCATTTGGGTATCAAAAGGGAAACTGAAGGGAGAACACAGTGAATCTTAAAAGAACGTTAGTGACCATTACCTTGTTTTATTTTTGTGTAATGGCTATGGGATGTGGAAAGAAACAGGAAAAAGTAACAAAGAAAGAAAGCCCGGCTCCAAAGGTGGTGACCACAGATGAACATGTGGGAGAAGAAAAAAGCATGTTAACCGGACTTTGGATTGATGAAGAGGTGGCAAAGCAAAGACCTCTTGCCATTATGATGGGTAACACCAGTGATGCTGCGCCACAAAGCGGCATTGAAAAAGCCGGCGTCGTCTATGAAATTCCGGTGGAAGGTGGAATTACCCGATTGATGTCGGTGATTGAAGACTACAGTGACCTTAAACGTATTGGAAGTGTGCGCAGTTGCCGTTATTATTTTGTGCATTATGCCATGGAATACAATGGGTTTTACGCCCATTTCGGACAGTCAAAATATGCCCTTCCAACCTTAAACAATCCTATGGTGCCAAATGTAAACGGTTTGGAGGGAGAGGCAGGAAAGTGCTATTATCGTGTGACTGACAGAAGGGCACCTCATAATGCTTTTGCTGATGGCAGCAAAATCAAGGATTACCTTGTGAAAAAAGGAAACGATTTAAATTATGACGATTCCTATCAGGGACATTTTACCTTTGCAGAGGAGGACGAGGAGAATCAGCTTGTAGATGGCAGCGACGCCACCTATGTAAGTCCGGGCTACAGCGTGGACCAGCCTTGGTTTGAATACAATCAGGGAGATAAGCTTTATTACAGATTTCAATACAATAAAGAACATGTAGACAATGAAAGCGGTCGACAGCTTTCCTGTAAAAATATTGTAATTCAATATGTTAATATCGGTCTTTTTGACGATGGAAAGAGTCTAACCATTGGCACCGTAGGTAGCGGAAAGGGTGAATTTATTACCAACGGTAAATCGGTACCTATGGTCTGGAAAAAGCAATCCGAATTTGCAAAAACCACCTATTGCTATGAAGATGGTACAGAAATTGAATTTAATCCTGGAAAAACATGGATTTTACTGGTAGATGCTCAAAAAACATCAAAGGTAACCGTGAAATGATATAGAACAGACGAGGACAATTCCTATGAGTAAAGAAAAAAAGGGCTCGAACTTTTTGGTACAGGGATCTATTTTGGCGATTGCTTCCATTGTATCAAGAATTATAGGCCTGATTTATCGTGTCCCAATGCAGCATATCATTGGTGACATTGGAAATGATTATTACAGTACAGCTTTTGAAGTATATAACATAATGCTTTTAATTTCATCCTACAGCCTGCCTACCGCTGTTTCAAAATACGTGTCGGAATGCAGGGCAAGGGGAGATTACAAGTTAATTCATAAGGTTTTTCGCACCGCCATGGTGTTATCTCTTGGTAGCGGAACTCTGGCAGCTTGCATCATTTTCTTTGGTGCACCTTACATAACCACAGCGTTAAAAACCCCATTGGCAATTTATGCCCTGTTGGTTTTGGCGCCGGCGTTGATTATTTTATCAGCCATGGGTGTGTTGCGAGGACTTTTCCAGGGTATTGGAACCATGATGCCAACGGCGTTTTCACAGATATTAGAGCAGGTGGTCAATGCAGTTGTCAGTGTAGGCGCTGCATATTTTCTGTTTCAACGTGGGGTGAAAGTAGGCGGAGTACTTGGAAATGTGGAAGAATACAGTTCAGCATTCGGTGCCGCCGGAGGAACCATGGGAACCACCTCAGGAGCCTTTGTGGGCTTTGTTTTTATGCTGTTTATTTTCCTGATTTATCGACCGAAATTAAACAAATTAAAACGAAAACAACGATATTCTCAGGATGAATCCTACTTATCCATGGCAAAAATCCTGATTATGACCATAGTTCCGGTACTTCTTAGTACCACCATTTACAATATCAGTGGTATTTTGGACCAGTTTTTATTTAAAAATGTGGCAACCATGCAGCACTATGACTCTTCACAAATCGGCGTATGGTGGGGCGTGTTTACCGGTAAATATAAAATTTTAATCAATGTGCCTTTGGCCATTGCATCTGCCATGGCTGCATCCACCGTTCCAACTTTAACGGGAGCTTTTGCAGCAAAGGACTATAAGCTGGCCAGAAAAAAAACCTACCAGGTTACCAAGTTTGTAATGGTAATTTCCATTCCTTGTGTGGTGGGTATCGGAGTTTTGGCATCACCGATTATGCAGCTGTTATTTGGAGACGGAAGTAAGCTTACAGAACACATGTTGATTGCAGGCTGTATTTCTGTGGCGTTTTATTCCTTATCCACATTATCCAACGGAATTTTACAGGGAATTAATCGGCTGGGTGAACCGGTAAAAAATGCAGTAATTGCCTTGGTATTGCATGTGATTTTCCTTTTGGCATTGATGTTTGGATTAAAACTTCATATTTACGCCGTGGTATACGCAAATGCCTTTTATGCCTTTGTGATGTGTGTTTTAAATGCCAGATCCATTCGACGTTATTTAAAATATCGACAGGAAGTATTACGAACCTTTATCATACCATCCATTGCCTCTGTGATTATGGGTGGTGCAGTATTCCTTGTTTATTACGGAATGATGAAGGTACTGCCGATCAATGCGGTATGGACCCTTGTTTCCATTGTGGTAGGTGTATTGGTATACGGTATTTCATTGTTACTGCTGAAAGGCTTGACAAAGGAAGAAATACTGGCATTTCCAAAAGGCGCGTTATTACTTAGAATTGCTGTAAAAATGCATTTAATTAGGGATTAAAATCATGAAAGACTATGACGTTATTATTATAGGCGCAGGAGCGGCAGGCCTTATGGCTGCAGTTTCTGCGGCAAAAGAAAATGCATCCGTTTTGGTGATTGAACATCTAAACAAACTTGGAAAAAAGATTTTAAGCACAGGAAACGGAAAATGTAATTATACCAACAGAAATCAGGGGGTTGAATTCTACCGGGGATCAGACCCTGATTTTGTGCTGTCATCCTTTGAACAAATGAGTCAGTGGGATACCATTTCCTTTTTTAAGGAACTGGGAATTTATCCAAAGGAGAAAAACGGATACTTTTACCCTTATAATGAACAGGCAACCTCTGTGGTGGAAGTATTTGAAATGGCAGTGAAAAATTACGGGGTCAACGTACTTTTAGAGTGCGATTTAATCTCGGTAAAAAAGGAAAAAACCTTTAAAATTACCACAACCAAGGGCAATTTTACCGGTAAGAATCTGATTTTTGCCTGCGGTTTAAGGGCAGGAAGGAAGACCGGAAATGACGGAAGTGCCTTTCAATATATAGAAAACTTCGGTCATCACTTCATAGATATTGTGCCGGCACTGGTGCAAATGAAGTCTAACGAGTCTTTTCTAAAAAACCTTGCAGGAATTCGTGCAGAAACTGAACTGAAAATCCTGATAAATGACAGGGAAGTATTCAAAGACCATGGAGAGCTTTTACACATTGATGGAGGCATCTCCGGAATCGTGGCTTTTCAGGGAAGCAGATACGCGGCTTACGGAGTTTTATATAACAAAAAGGTGAAGGCGGTAATCGATTATTTTCCAAAGGAGTCTTTCCGGACGTTATACGAAGAATTGGAGCTTCGTTTTCATACTCTTGGGAAAAACAAAACGGCCTTAGAGGCAATGATTGGATTTTTCCCTCACAAATTGGTGCTTTCCTGGTATCAACGTTTGAATATTGACTTTAAAAAGCCCGCAAGTTCCTTATCCGGGAAGCAGTTAAAAGAGCTGGCCAATATAATCAAAGCCACTGAGTTGAAGATTACCGGTACCAAAGAGTTTGAAAGCGCTCAGGTTTGCGCCGGAGGAGTATCCACCAAGGAAGTGAATGAAACCACCATGGAATCAAAAATCGTGCCGGGTCTTTATTTTGCAGGCGAGGTGCTGGACATTGACGGCATGTGTGGCGGATTTAATCTGCAGTGGGCCTGGTCCAGCGGATATGTTGCAGGTCACAGTGCAGCAACAAAGGAGAAATAAGTTTGATTAAAATTCATCAGTTAAAGGTTCCGGTGTTATCCGAGGAACCGGTGATTATAAAAAAAGCAGCAAAAATACTTGGAATCAAAGAACAGGAGATTCTTCATACAGAGATTTTAAGGCATTCCATTGATGCAAGAAAGGAAGCTGTTTACGACATCTACCAGTTGGCCTGTGAGGTAAAACGACAGGACCTGGTGTTAAAGCGTAAAAGCAAGGATTACAGCCTTTATCAGCCGGTGGAATATGATTTTTTTGCAAGAAGAAATAAGATTTCACGGGAGAGGAAGAAGCTGAAAACTTCCCCTGTGATCATCGGTGCAGGTCCTGCAGGGTATTTTTGCGCATGGATGCTGGCAAAACACGGTTATTCTCCGGTTTTATTAGAGCGGGGAAAGGCTGTGGAAGAAAGAGAAAAGGATGTAACAGAGTTCTTTGAAGGGGGAAGACTTTTTAAAAACTCCAATGTACAGTTTGGAGAAGGTGGTGCAGGTGCATTTTCCGACGGGAAGTTAAATACTCTTGTGAAGGATAAGGAAGGTCGCAGCAAAGAAGTGTTGAAAACCTTTGTAAAATGCGGGGCGCCGGAGGATATACTCTATGAAAGCAAGCCTCACATCGGTACGGATGTGCTGCATCAGGTATTGATAAAAATGCGCCAACAACTGCTGGAATTTGGCTGTGAAATTCATTTTAACAGTACGGTTACACAGTTTCGAATAGAAAATGAGAAAATTACCGGAGTCATTACAGAAGATGGCACCGTGTATGATACAGATGTGGTGGTTCTTGCCATTGGACACAGTGCAAGAGATACCTTCCAAACCCTTTTTGACCAAAAGGTGGACATGGAAGCCAAATCCTTTGCGGTGGGTTTTCGAGTGGAACATCCGCAGAAACAGATCAATGAGGTGCAATACGGCAAAGAACTTGGAGAGCGTATGGCGGCAGCGCCATATAAGGTGACAGCCAAGGCAGGCAACGGACGAGGAGTTTATTCCTTTTGCATGTGCCCGGGAGGTTTTGTGGTAAATGCCAGCAGTGAACAGATGCGTACTGCTGTAAACGGTATGAGCTATCGGGCAAGAGACTCCAAAAACGCCAACTCTGCCGTGATTGTGTCAGTGGGACCGAAGGATTATCCTTCCGCCAGCCCCCTTTCCGGCGTGGAGTTTCAGGAAAACCTTGAGAAAAAGGCTTATGAACTTGGAAAAGGAAGGATTCCGCAACAGTTATTTATTGATTTTGAAAACAATGTGGCCTCCACTGACTATGGTGATTTTACCAGTGAGACAAAAGGTGACAGAGTGCTGACCAATTTACGCGGTGTTTTCCCTTTGGAAGTGGAGGATGCCTTTGTGGAAGGAATGCATAGCATTGGTAAAAAGTTTACCGGCTTTGACCGTAAGGATGCCATTTTATCCGCAGTGGAATCAAGAACATCCTCACCGGTAAGAATTCCTCGAAATGAAGTGATGGAAAGTAATATCAAAGGGTTATATCCGTGCGGCGAAGGGGCAGGATATGCCGGTGGAATTATGTCTGCGGCTATGGACGGCCTGAAGGTGGCCGAAATGATTGCAGCAGAATATGACAGGTAAGAGAGTAGAAAAGGATAGGTATGCAACATATGGAACAAGTAACACCAATGATGCAAAAATATTTAGAAACCAAAGAAGAATACAAAGATTGTATTTTGTTTTATCGCCTGGGTGATTTTTATGAAATGTTTTTTGACGATGCCATTACCGCATCAAAGGAACTGGAAATTACACTGACAGGTAAAGCCTGCGGCTTAAAGGAACGGGCACCCATGTGTGGAATCCCCTTTCATTCCGCAGAAGGATATTTAAATAAACTGGTATCAAAGGGCTACAAAGTAGCTATTTGCGAACAGGTGGAAGATCCAAAGCAGGCAAAAGGACTGGTGAAAAGGGAAGTCATCCGCGTGGTGACACCGGGAACCAACACCTGCTTACAGGCATTGGATGAGGGGAAAAACAACTATCTTATGAGTATTGTGTATCTCTCTGACAGTTTTGGAATCGCAGCCTGTGATGTTACCACAGGAGATTTTTTTGTAACCGAGCTGGAACGGGATAAAAATTTAATGGACGAAATCGTCAAGTTTGAGCCGGCAGAAATTGTATGTAACGAGGCCTTTCACGTAAGTGGGGTGGAATTAAAAGAATATGTAACCAAAAACAGAGTATCCTTATCCGATTTGGATTCCTGGTATTTTGATGACGATACGGTGGAACATGTTTTGACGGAACATTTTCATGTAAAAAAACTGGAGGCCCTTGGGCTTACCGATTATCCGGTGGGATGTGTGGCTGCAGGAGCGTTGCTTTCCTATCTTAGAGAGACTCAGAAAAATTCCCTGAGTCATATTACCGCCATTCATCCATATGCCAACAACAAGTTTTTGATTGTGGACGGTTCCTCAAGAAGAAATTTAGAGCTGGTGGAAACCATGAGAGATAAAAGCAAGATGGGCTCTCTTTTATGGGTACTTGATAAGACCAAAACCGCCATGGGTGCAAGAATGCTTCGAACCTTTGTGGAGCAGCCTTTGGTGGAAAAAGATAAAATCAATGAAAGATTAAATTGTATTGCAGAATTGAATCAGCATCTGATTTTAAGAGATGAACTTCGGGAGTACTTAAATCCCATTTACGATTTGGAACGATTGATCTGTAAGGTGACTTACCAGTCCGCCAATCCAAGGGATTTAATTGCATTTAAAAATTCCATAGGAATGATCCCGCCCATTAAAATTCTGCTTCAGGAATTAAAGTCTGTGTTGATTCAGGAGATGGATGGGGAAATGGACGATTTAGGTGATTTGTATCAGTTGATTGATGAGGCCATTTTAGACGAACCACCCATTGCAACCAGAGACGGAGGAATTATTAAATCCGGTTATCTCCCGGAAATCGACCGACTTCGTGAGGCAAAAACCAAAGGAAAAGACTGGCTTGCAAAACTGGAAGCACAGGAAAGAGAAAAAACCGGTATTAAGAACTTAAAAGTAAAGTTTAACAAGGTGTTTGGTTATTACCTGGAGGTTACCAACTCCTACCTTGACATGGTGCCGGATTACTATACAAGAAAACAGACCTTAACCAATGCGGAGCGATTTATCACTCCGGAGTTAAAGGAATTGGAAGATACCATTCTTGGTTCGGAAGAACGTTTGATTAACATTGAATACAATTTGTTCTCTGAAATCAGGGAAAAAATTGCCCTGGAGGTAAAACGAATCCATTCCACAGCCAAGGCGATTGCTAGTCTGGATGCATTTTGTTCCCTGGCCTTTGTGGCAGAGCAAAATGACTATGTGAGACCAAAAATCAATACCCACGGTGTGATTGACATAAAAGAAGGTCGTCACCCGGTGGTGGAAAAAATGATGTCCAATCATCTGTTTGTGGCCAACGATACCTATTTGGATAATAAGAAAAAACGAATTTCCATTATTACAGGCCCTAACATGGCGGGAAAATCCACCTATATGAGACAGACAGCGTTGATTGTATTAATGGCTCAAATGGGAAGTTTTGTACCGGCGGGGTCTGCAGATATCGGAATTGTGGATCGTATTTTTACCCGTGTAGGTGCCTCGGATGATTTGGCATCAGGGCAAAGTACGTTTATGCTGGAAATGACGGAAGTGGCCAACATTTTAAGAAATGCCACAGCAGACAGTCTTTTGATTTTGGACGAAATCGGACGAGGAACCAGTACCTTTGACGGCTTAAGCATTGCCTGGGCCGTGGTGGAACATATTTCCGACCCAAAGATTCTTGGTGCCAAGGCTTTATTTGCAACCCATTATCATGAGTTGACCGAGCTGGAAGGTCGTCTTGAAAACGTCAATAACTATTGTATTGCGGTAAAAGAAAACGGAGACGATATTGTGTTTCTTCGTAAAATTGTTCCGGGAGGAGCAGATAAAAGTTACGGTATTCAGGTGGCAAAATTAGCCGGAGTACCTCAAAGCGTCATTGACCGTGCAAAAGAAATCGTGGAACAGCTGGTGGACAACGATGTGGCGGTTCATTCCGCCAATATTTCCAAAAAGGAAACATCAAAAAACGTAAAGAAAAAAGATGATTTGGAATTATTGCAAATCAGCCTTTTTGACACGGTAAAGGATGATGACATTGTGGAAAGCATTGCACAGTTGGATATTTCCAACATGACCCCAATGGATGCATTAAACAAATTAAACGAGTTACAGAGTAAGATTAAAAATCGGTGGTAATTATGGGTAAAATACAGGTTCTTGATAAACTTACAATAGATAAAATCGCTGCCGGAGAAGTGGTGGAACGTCCCTTAAGTGTGGTAAAAGAGTTGGTGGAAAATGCCATTGATGCCGGGGCCAAAACCATTACGGTGGAAATTAAAGAAGGCGGAATCAGTATGATTCGAATCAGTGATAACGGAAGCGGTATTGCGGGTGACGACCTAAAAAACGCCTTTTTACGTCATTCCACCAGCAAAATTAAAGAGGCAGATGATTTAAATTACATTGCTTCCCTTGGCTTTCGCGGGGAGGCCCTTTCCAGTATCAGTGCAGTTTCCATGATGGAAGTGATTACAAAGACACAGGATGAAATGATGGGAAAAAAGATTCTTGTGGAAGGCGGAGTAATTGGTGAAATCACCGAAGTGGGGGCGCCGGACGGAACCACCATGATTGTGAGAAATTTGTTTTACAATACCCCTGCAAGAAAGAAGTTTTTAAAAACACCTCAGACTGAGGCAGGATATATTTCTTCCATGATGGAGCATTTAAGTCTGTCACGACCGGACATTGCCATGCGTTTTATTGTAAATGGACAAACCAGATTACAGACAGCGGGAAACGGCAACTTAAAAGACAATATTTATCGTATTTTCGGCCGTGATGTAATGAATGATTTAATGCCTTTTACCCTGGAAGAAGATGGCATTGCCATAGAGGGATTTATGGCCAAACCGGCCCTTTCAAGGGGAAACAGAAGCTATGAAAACTTTTTTGTGAACGGAAGATACATTAAAAGTACCATGTTGAGCAAGGCCTGTGAAGAGGGCTATAAAAGCTTTATTATGCAGCATAAATTTCCTTTTGTGATTTTGAACATAAAGGTGGATGCAGCCAAGGTGGATGTGAATGTGCATCCTACCAAAATGGAGGTTCGTTTTAGCGAAGAACCAAAATTATATGACATGCTGGTGAAACATATTCGTTATATGCTTTCCCATCAGGATTTGATTGCAGGCGCACCGATGGTGGAAGAAAAGGAAGCAAAACAGGAGCATAAAAAAGTGCTTGACCAAATGGTAAAGCCGGAACCTTTTGAAGGTAATAAATTAGAGCAGCTAAGAAGATATGTAAAAGAAACCTCTCCTTATGAGCCAAAGTTTAAAAGGGAGGTGCAGCCAATCTACCAAAAACCGGTAATACCAAAGATGCCGGAGGTTACAAAGGAAGTGGAGATACCGCCGGAGCCGGTTGTTGAAAAACCGGTGCAGCAGTCTCTTTTTCAGGAGGACCTTCATTTTCTGGATAAAAAAACAAGGGAAAAGCATCGAATTATCGGACAGGTATTCGAAACCTATTGGCTGGTGGAGTTTAACGACAGTTTGTATATCATCGATCAACACGCTGCCCATGAGCGTATTTTGTACGAAAAAACCATGAAGCAGCTGGAAACCAAAGAAATGTCTTCGCAGCAACTGTGCCCGCCAATGGTGATCAGTTTAAGCGATCGGGAATTGCTTCTTTTAAACCGTTATAAGGAACAGTTTGAAGCCATTGGTTTTGGCCTTGAAGAATTTGGCGGAAATGATATGATTATTAATCAGGTACCGTATAACATGTTTGGTCTTGATAATAAAGAGCTGTTTTTGTCTATGGTGGATGAATTGGAAGATTTTTCCGGAAAGGAAACACCAAGCATCGTACTTGCCAAGGTGGCAATGATGTCCTGCAAGGCGGCGGTAAAAGGAAATCAGCATATTTCCAGAAAAGAGGCTGAAAGCATTATTGATGAGCTTTTGGAAATGGAGAATCCGTACCATTGTCCTCATGGAAGACCAACCATTATTGAAATGAAAAAAACAGAGATGGAACGCAGGTTCCATAGATAGGAATTTTATGGATAAAAAGAAACCTTTAGTGATTATTGCCGGTCCTACCGCCTCAGGTAAGTCGGCAATTTCCATTGCGTTGGCAAAGAAAATCAACGGAGCGATTATTTCTGCAGACAGTATGCAGGTATATAAGTATATGGATATCGGTTCGGCAAAGATTATGCCGGAGGAGATGGAGGGAGTTCCTCATTACCTGGTGGATGAACTGATGCCGGAGGAGGAATTTCATGTGGCAAGATTTCAGGAAATGGCAAAAAAGGCTCTGGATGAAATCTATGAAAAGGGAATGATTCCCATTGTTGTGGGAGGAACCGGTTTTTATATTCAGGCTCTTTTATACGACATAGATTTTTCAGAGGAACCGGAGAACACAGCCTACCGAAAAGAACTTGAAAAAATCGGAGAAGAGAAGGGTGCCCAGGCTCTTTTTGACATGCTGGAAAAGGTGGATCCAAAATCCTGCGAGACCATTCATAAAAACAACATGAAACGTGTGATTCGGGCGCTGGAGTTTTATCACAACACAGGGATGCCTATTTCTTTGCACAATGAGGAGCAAAGGGAAAAAGAATCGCCGTATCATTTTGATTTTTTTGTGCTTACAGATGAAAGAGAAAAATTGTATGGGCGAATTGATGAAAGAGTAGACAAAATGATGGACATGGGACTATTGGATGAAGTGAAACAGCTCAAAGATATGGGCTATCACAAAGACATGGTTTCCATGCAGGGACTTGGTTATAAAGAAATTTTATCGTATCTCATGGGAGAATGTTCCCTTGAGGATGCGATTTACACTATAAAAAGAGACACACGTCATTTCGCAAAACGACAAATTACCTGGTTCAAAAGGGAAAAACAGGTGATCTGGTTAAACCGCAGCGATTATGATCAAAGTAGTGAAAAAATTCTGCAGGAAATGATGATGCATATAAGAAAGGATATATTATGTTAGAGGATATTGTAAAAAAACAATACAAAGAATTTGGAATTGATGAGGATGTCTATGAATTTGGGAAAAAAGTTCTTGAGGATTTGAAACCAAGATTTGATGATATTGATAAAGTGGCTGAAATCAACCATTTACGGGTGATGAAGGCCTTTGCTAAAAATCGTGTAAGAACAGAATGTTTTAACACGGCAACCGGATATGGATACGACGATGTGGGAAGGGACACCTTGGAAGATGTTTATGCTGACCTTTTTCATGGGGAAGCGGCTTTGGTGCGTCCTCAGATCACCTGCGGAACCCATGCCCTTGCCCTTGCCTTAATGTCCAATTTGAGACCGGGCGATGAGCTTTTATCCCCTGTGGGAAAACCTTACGATACTTTAGAGGAAGTAATCGGAATCAGAGAATCCAAGGGATCTCTTGCTGAATACGGTATTTCCTATCGACAGGTAGATTTACTTGAGGACGGATCCTTTGATTATGAAACTATCAAAAAGGCCATCAACGAGAAAACCAGGTTGGTGACCATTCAAAGATCCAAAGGTTATGCCACAAGACCAACTTTAAGTGTGGAAAGTATCGGGGAATTAATTTCCTTTGTGAAAAACATAAAACCGGATGTAATTGTAATGGTGGACAACTGCTATGGTGAATTTGTGGAAACCATTGAACCTTTGGATGTGGGAGCTGACATGATGGTGGGCTCACTGATTAAAAACCTGGGAGGCGGACTTGCACCAATCGGCGGTTACATTGTGGGTAAAAAGGAATGCATTGATAATGCAGCTTACCGCTTGACTTCTCCGGGACTTGGAAAAGAAGTGGGTGCATCCCTTGGGGTTATTAACACCTTTTACCAGGGACTGTTCTTTGCACCGACCGTGGTTGCCAGCGCGTTAAAAGGAGCTATTTTTGCCGCCAATATTTATGAAAGACTGGGATTTGACGTACATCCAAATGCCACAGAACCCCGTTACGATATTATTCAGGCCATTTCCTTCCACAAACCGGAAGGGTTGATTGGATTCTGCGAAGGAATTCAGGCCGCAGCTCCGGTTGACAGCTATGTAACACCGGAACCTTGGGATATGCCGGGGTATGACGATCAGGTTATTATGGCCGCAGGTGCTTTTATTCAGGGTTCCTCCATTGAACTTTCCGCGGATGGACCGTTAAGAGCGCCTTATACAGCATTTTTCCAGGGTGGACTTACCTGGAATCATGCAAAGCAGGGAATCCTTACATCCCTTCAAAAATTAAAAGAAAAAGGAATGGTGACCCTTTAATTTGCTTCTATACATAAAAACTGAATTATGCTAAAATAAGTAGATGCCAAGTTTAAATGTGGGTGAATGAGACCTTTTGGTTAAGAAAGGATTACCCATGAAAAAAGAACATATGAAAGACCTGCCAATTGCTCAGCAACCTTATGAAGTTTGTTGGAATTACGGAGCTTCTGCACTGACAGATGCACAGCTATTGTCCATAATTATGAAAAACGGCACAAAGGATGTAAATGTCCTTGAACTTTCCGGCAGTTTATTGGGAGAAGAGGGGAATTTACTTTCCCTGATCAATACTTCCCGAAACGGGTTATTAAAGCTGAAGGGAATCGGCAGGGTTAAAGCTATGCAAATAGAGTGCATAGTGGAACTGGCAAAGCGAATTTCCGTATTGAACATTACAAAGGGAGTGCAAATCAAAGATGCATCCATGCTGATGGAGTATTTTGGCGCCAAGCTGAAATTCCTAAAGAAGGAGCATTTGTTTGCAGTTTTCCTGGATACTAAATGTCATTTCAAAAAGGAAGTTTTGCTTTCGGTGGGAACGGTGAATGCATCCATTATTTCCCCACGTGAAATCTTTATTGAAGCTTTGAAGGAAGAGGCAGTGTATGTGATTTTAGTACACAATCATCCAAGCGGTGATGTAACGCCCAGCAAGGCGGATATGGAGGTGACCGGCGTGGTGAAAGAAATCGGGGATTTGCTGGAAATACCACTGCTGGATCATATTATTATAGGCGATAATTCATATTTTAGTATGAAAGAATATAAACTGCTTTAGGAGGAGATAGGAAAGATGTCTAATAATTTATTTGGAGTCGATCTTGGAACACAAAATATCAAAATGTTTTCCAAAGGCGATAACATGGTTTTAACTGAAAAAAATACAATTGCAATTCGAAATAAAACAGAACTTTTTGCATGTGGTGATGAGGCCTATGCAATGTATGAAAAGGCACCGGGAATGATTAAGGTTTCATTCCCTGTTGTGAACGGCGTCATTGCTGATTTTAACAATATGCAGAGATTGGCAGAGAAATTCATTGAAAAACATGCCAAGAATTTTGTAAAGAATTGTGAGTTTATTGTGGCAGTGCCAACAGACATTACAGAAGTGGAAAAGCGTTCTTTTTATGAATTGTTCTTTAAGAGCAAAATGAAACCAAAGAGCGTGCTTCTTTGTGAAAAACCAATTGCAGCTGCAGTGGGTCTTGGCCTTAATATCAATGAGCCAACCGGATTTATGATTGTGGACATGGGTGCGGACACCACAGAGATTTCTCTGATTTCTTTAGGTGGTCTTGTGCTGAGCGATTTGATTCGTATTGGCGGAAATCATTTTGACGAAGCCATCATTACCCACATTAAACGTAAATACAGCCTTGTAATCGGACAGAAAACAGCACAGCAGTTAAAAATGGATCTTGGAAGTGCCACCGGAGGAGATTACGGAACACAAAAGATTGTAGGTCGTGACGTGGTTAGCGGATTACCTGTGGAAACAGAAATTACTTCCGCAGATGTTAACGAGTCCATAAAAGATCTTTTAAATTCTATCTGTACCGCAATTAAGATGATTTTGGAAAAGACTCCGCCGGAGCTTGCAAAGGACGTGATTCGTGCCGGAATCTATCTTGCAGGAGGAAGCTCCAATTTACATGACATCGACAAGTTTATTTCTGAATCAACCAACATTCAGGTGAACTTAAATGAAACAGCAGATCAGTGTGTGGTTCTTGGCTTAAACACCATTGTTACAGAGAAGGAGTACCAGAAGCTGGCTTATAACTTAACAAAAAAAATCTATAATTAAATGATAGAGGTTGGATAATTGAAAAGAAAAAAACGTACAAAGAAAAACGTCGTTCGTTTGTCTTCCAAAAAGACGTTTCTCATACTTTTTGGAATCTGCGTGATATCCATATTTTTGAGCCTGACCTTAAACCTAAACGGAGGACCTTTTAAAGTTGCTGCTGATGTGGTATTTGGCCCAATGCAAAGAGGCTTAAATCAAATCGGATTGGTCATGACTTCCAGAAAGAATGATTTTCAAAATCTTCAGGAGTTAACAAAGGAAAACGACAAGCTTCAGGCACAGGTGGAAGAATTAACAACAGAGAACTCCACATTGAAGCTGAAGCAGTATGAATTAGAGGAATTACAACAGCTTTATGAATTGGATCAAAAGTATCCAAGTTATAAAAAGACAGGAGCAAGGGTTATTGCCAGAGATGCAAGTAACTGGTTTAACACCTTTGTAATTGATAAGGGAAGTAAAGATGGAATTAAAGTGGATATGAATGTTATTGCAGGAGGCGGTCTGGTTGGTCGTGTTACTTCTGTAAGCAAAAGTTCTGCCACAGTAACCTCCATTATTAACGATACCTGTGCGTTCAGTGGAATGATGATTTCCACTTCTGATTACTGTATTGTTCGTGGTAGTCTTGCATCTATGACAGAAGACCAGACCATCCTTTTTGATACTTTAAAGGATACCGACAATAAAGTGACCGAAGGTGAGCAGGTTGTTACATCCAATATTTCTCAAAAATATTTGGAAGGAATTTTGGTTGGTTATGTAACTACCATTAAAACAGACTCCAATAATCTGACAAAATCCGGAACCATTACACCGATTGTGGATTTTGAGCATTTGGAAGAAGTGTTGGTAATTTTGGAAAAGAAAGAGACTGAATAAGATTCATGGTAAGAAAATTAGTAGAAATAGCACTTTGCATTGTATGTTTTATTTTGCAGATTACTTTATTTAAAGCCTTGGAAATTGCTTCCGTATCACCGAATCTGTTAATCGTTCTTGTGGCTGCCATCGGTTTTATGAAGGGGCCAAAAGAAGGAATGCTAATCGGTTTTATCAGTGGCTTTTTTGTAGATATTTATTTTTCACCCGTACTTGGATTTTACGCCTTGGTTTATATGTTGATGGGGCTTTTTAACGGCCTGTTCAAAAAGGAGTTTTTCCCGGATGATATTAAACTTCCCATGTTGATGATTGCATTAAGTGATTTTTTATACAACATCACCATTTATGTGGTTATGTTTTTGTTTCGAGGGGATACCAACCTTGGATACTACTTAATCAATGTGATTCTTCCGGAAGTGGTTTATACAATGATTGTTGCCATTGTGTTATACCTTATTATTTTGAAAATCAATCAGAGGCTGGAGATCAATGAGAAGAGGAGTGCAAGTAAATTTGGTTAATTCAATAAAGAAATTTTTTGCAAAACTGGCAAAATCACGGCTGTTGACAATAAGTTTTGTTCTGGTGATGCTGGCTGTGATTATGTTGCAGAAAATTTTCTCACTGCAGATTATACAGGGAAAAAGCTATTTAAATGATTATACATTAAAAATTGAAAAGAGTAAGGATATTGTGGCAACCAGAGGCAGTATTCTTGATCGAAACGGAAAGGTGCTGGCTTATAATGAGCTGGCTTATTCTGTTGTTATTGAAGATAACGGAAATTATAGCAATTCAGACGAACGTAATAAAGAAATCAACAAAACCATTGCAAAAACCATTAAAATCATGGAAGATTGCGGAGATAAACCGGACAATGATTTTAACATTGTATATAACAATAATGATTTTGAGTATACGGTGGATGGCACACAGAGACTTCGTTTTATAGCAGATATTTTTGGTTATCTTACCGTAGATGAGCTTGGAGTTAATAAGAAACTTGGCTTCAATGAAGCTACGGCAACTGCAAGACAGTTGATGGAATATATTATGTACAACAAGTACGAAATTGATAAGAAGTACAATGAAAAGTTGGCTTACGAGATTGCCATTGTTCGTTACGGTATGTCTTCCAACTATTATCAGAAATATATTTCAACCACCATTGCTACCGATGTCAGTGATGAGACCGTGGCGGCCATCAATGAAAACAATACCGGATTGCAGGGGGTTTCCATTGAAGAGAATACACTTCGTAAATACGTGGATAGCCAGTGCTTTTGTCATATCACAGGTTATACCGGTAAAATTTCCGATTCGGAATATCAGGAACTTCATAAGAAGGATAAAAGTTATACATTAAATGACTATGTTGGTAAATCCGGAATCGAAGAAGTGATGGAATCCTACTTAAAAGGTAAAAAGGGAAGTGAAACCTTTTATGTAGACAGTGTGGGAAAAGTGCTTGAAACCATTTCCCATAAAGATTCGAAAGCCGGAAACAATGTGTATTTATCCATTGATAAAGATTTACAGGAAGCTGTATATAAAATTCTGGAACAGAAAATTGCCGGTGTTTTATATGGAAGTATTCGAAATATTAAAGAGTATAGAGCGGGAAGTAACAGTACATCTTCGGATGTAGTTGTTCCGATTTATGATGTTTACTATGCTCTTTTGGATAACAACGTTATTGATATTGACGAATTTACCAGTGAAGATGCCATGAGCAACGAAAAGGCGGTATATCAGGCGTTTAAGAGTAATTACAAAACCACTACAAAGAGCATTCAATCAGAGCTTAAGGGTAGTGGAACCAAATACAAAGATTTAGATAATCGAATGACAGATTATGTGGACTATATCTATGATATGTTAAAGAATAATAACATTATCATGACAGATGCCATTGACAAAGAGGATGCCACTTATCAGAAATGGACCTCAGGAAAAATCAGCTTTAAGAAATATTTAAACTATTGTATTTCCAAGGCATGGATCGATCGAACCACATTGTCAGACGAAAAGGGTAAAATTAATAATTACTCGGATTCCGATGAAATATATGCTGCCCTGGTGGATAAAATCATTGCCATGTTGCCGGCAGAAAAAGAGTTTCATAAATTGGTATACAAATATATGATTTTGGACGATAAAATCTCCGGACATCAGATTTGTATGATTCTTTACGAACAGGATATTTTGGCAAAAAATGATAAGGATTACAGCAGTTTAAAGAATAATTCCATGACTGCTTTTGAATTCTTAAGAAAGAAGATTAAGAACCTGGAAATTACACCGGCTCAGCTGGCCTTAGATCCATGTTCCGGTTCCACTGTGGTAATGAACCCAAAAACCGGAGAAATTCTGGCCTGCGTTTCCTATCCGGGATACGATAACAATAAGTTGGCCAATGTGGTGGATTCCGGTTATTACAATGAACTTCTTGCAGACAATGCTACGCCGTTATATGATTTTGCGACTCAGCAGGAGACAGCACCGGGTTCTACCTTTAAACCATTGTCCTCCATTGCAGGTTTGATGGAAGGTGTTATCAGTACCGGTGAAACCATTACGGATAAAGGTGTATTTGAAAAGGTAAGTAATAAGCCGCGATGCTGGATTTACAGTTCCAGTCATGCAACCCATGGAAGCATTAATGTTTCCGGTGCATTAAGAGATTCCTGTAACTACTTCTTCTATGAAGTGGGATATCGTCTTGCCACTATGAGCGGATCTTACAACGATGAAAAGGGTATTACAGAACTTGAAAAATATGCGGATTTATTTGGTTTGACAGAAAAGACAGGAGTGGAGATCTCAGAAAGTAAACCGAGCTTTGCCACAGAGTTCCCTGTTATGGCTGCAATCGGACAGAGTAATAACAACTTTACCACCATCGGTCTTGGCAGATACGTATCCGCCATTGCCAATTCCGGAAGAGTATACGATTTGACGCTTCTTGATAAGGTGGAAACCACAGGTGGTAAGACCATAAAGAAGTATTCTCCGGATGTGAAAAATGACATTACCGAAGTGCCGAGTGCCTATTGGTCAGCAGTACATTCCGGTATGCGTATGGTTGTGGAAAATCTTGGAGCTTTCAATGATGTGAAAACTCCTGTTGCAGGTAAAACAGGTACCGCTCAGCAGATTAAAACAAGACCGAGTCATGCCTTGTTTATTGGCTATGCGCCTTATAAAAAACCGAAGATTTCCATTGCAACCAGAATTCCGTTTGGATATTCATCCTCCAATGCAGCGGAGGTTGCAGCAGATGTAATTAAGTATTATTTTGAAGAAGAAGATGTTTTGAAAGGTAAGGCTTCCTCCTCTTCAAGTAGAAGAACATTAGATTAAGTTTAAAGGTATAAGACATGTTTTTAAAGTACAAGCTAAAAAATTACAAATTCAGACTAATACTTGAAGTAATGATACTGAATATTTTCGGTATTATTGTAATCGGAAGTGCCGCAGGCACCGGTTACCAGATCAAACAGATTGTGGGAATGGTGCTTGGCCTTGTGGTTATGGGAATTACATCCCTGATAGATTACGAGTATTTTATGAAACTGGCCTGGCCGATTTACGGTTTTAACGTATTTATGCTGGCCTTAATCATGCTTCCTGTATTTGGTGACGATGCAAAGGGTGCCCAAAGATGGATTGCCATTGGAGGCATTCGTTTCCAGCCATCTGAGTTGGCAAAGATTTTAATTATTTTATTCTTTGCGTTCTTCTTCTCCAAATACAGAGAACGAATCAATACATTAAAAATGATTTGTATCAGTTGTCTTTTGGCAGGAGTTCCGTTGGTTTTGATTTTAAAACAGCCGGACTTGTCCACAACCATTGTAACGGCAGTTATGTTCTCTGTTATGATGTTTGCCTGTGGCTTAAGCTGGAAGGTGGTCGGTGGAGTCATTGCCGTATTGGTTCCATCGGTTATCATACTTTTGAATATTATTGTAACAAAGGGAAATACATTTTTAGCAAATCACCAGTATTTAAGAATTATGGCCTGGTTACGTCCTGAGGAATTTCCGCAGCAGGCATTGCAACAGCAAAATGCCATCATTGCCATTGGATCCGGCCAGCTTTTCGGTAAGGGGTTGTTTAACTCCGATGTGGCATCATTAAAAAACGGTAACTTTATTTACGAGCCACATACGGATTGTATTTTTTCTGTTATTGGTGAGGAACTTGGATTTGTCGGTTGCGCCTTTGTGATTGGAATGCTTTTGATCATTACCCTGGAATGTGTCTGGATTGCCAAAAAGGCAAAGGATATGCAGGGAAGATTGATTGCAGTAGGTGTGGCAGGATTGATTGGTATGCAGGAATTCGTTCATATTTGTGTAAATACAGGTATGATGCCAAATACCGGTTTGACATTGCCATTTGTAAGTTATGGATTAACATCACTGGTTTCTTTATATATTGGAATTGGTTTGGTATTAAACGTTGGTTTACAGCCACGTAAATATAATCGAGCGGAGGTAAAACTATGAATATAGGTTTGATCGCACATGATTCTAAAAAGAAGCTGATGCAGAATTTTTGCATTGCTTACAGAAACATTTTAAGCAAAAATAGTCTTTTTGCCACCGGAACCACAGGCAGACTGGTGGAAGAAGTGACCAATCTAAATGTACACAAGTATCTGGCCGGCCATCTTGGCGGTGATCAGCAGCTTGGTGCGCAAATTGAGCATAATCAAATGGATTTGGTGATTTTTTTACGAGATCCTTTAACTCAAAAAACCCATGAACCGGATGTTAACAGCATTGTAAGATTATGCGATATGCATAATATTCCATTGGCTACCAATCTGGCTTCTGCAGAGTTATTGATTAAATCCTTAGACAGAGGAGACATGGAGTGGCGTGAAATGTATAAATAAAAAGGGAATCTGCCTTTTCATGGCAGGTTCTTTATTATGCAGTTCTTTCATGGGCTGCGGTAAAAAACAGGAATTAAAGAATAAATTTGATCCATACAGCGAAAGTGCAGTCGAGGATAGTGAAGAGAAAAAATCGGATATTACCATGGATTACATCGGTGAGAACGTTGCTATTTTACCTACCGGGGATGTTTTATCGGAAAATGTCACCAACGAAAATGTAAAAAGTGCAGCGGCCTTTGATGTGAAGGATGGAAAGACACTGTACGCATACAATGCAACAATGAAGGCATATCCGGCCAGTATGACAAAGATTCTCACAGCCTATATTGTGCTTAAGAATTGTAAGTTGACAGATAAGGTTCAGGTCAGTGAAAATGCAGTGGTTTTACCACCGGGAGCGGTTTCTATGGGCCTTAAGAAGGGGGATATCATTTCCGTAAAAGGGTTACTTTACGGTTTAATGTTTGAAAGCGCCAATGATGCAGCATTGGCACTGGCAGAACACGTCAGTGGATCAGTGGAAGATTTTGCCAAGCTAATGAATAAGGAAGCTTATGCCATAGGCGCTACCGATTCTAATTTTGTAACTCCAAACGGTATTCATGATGAAAATCATTACACCACAGCCTACGATATGTATTTGATTCTCAACAAGGCCATTGGTCAGGAGAAATTTTTAAAACTTATCGGAAAGAAACAGGCCAGTGTAAAAATTACAAACGAGCAGGGAGTGGAAAGTGTGGTAACCATAAAGAATTCCAATCCTTACTTTAATAAAAAGGTGGAAACACCTACGGGATATACGGTACTTGGAGGTAAAAGCGGAATCACCAACGCAGCCGGAAATTGTTATATTTTACTTGCGAAAAATCCAAAGGGACACACTGTAATCTATGTTGCCATGGGAGCTGCATCCGGTGAGACTTTGTATTCTTTTCTGGATCAGTTGATGACGGCAACTCAATAAAATTATTGGTTGATTTTTCTGTTTTTATGGTTGTATTATTTGGGATAATACAATATAATAAAAATATAAATAATAGTTGTTTATCAAAAAGAACTGATAATGAAATGTTTCAGACAATTTTGATCCGCAACAGAGCAGGAGGAGAAAGCCATGATTCAAATTATTTCCGGGGAAAAAGGCAAAGGTAAGACCAAATATCTTTTAGACAGAGTCAACGAGGCAGTAAAGAACGTTGACGGAAACATTGTATTTCTTGATAAGAATACAAAGCATATGTACGATTTAAGCAATAAGGTTCGTTTGATTAACGTTCCTGAGTTACCTGTAGACGATGCCAGTGAATTTACCGGTTTTTTATGCGGTATCCTTTCACAGGACAATGATTTGCAAGAGGTTTATTTGGATAGTTTCTTAACCATTGCACATATTGAAAACGATGAGCAGTTTAGTAGGGTGATTAAGAAATTGAATGTGCTGGGAGATAAGTTTAATATTAAGTTTACATTAAGTGTCTCCAGAAATGAAAAAGATCTTCCTGAATGTGCGAAACAATACGTGGACATTTCGCTATAATTTTTAAAATGATTTATATAGGGCCGACCGTTGCGATATGTACCTAGAATCTTGGACACATATTTATGAACTGGGCTGAACACATGGATGCTATCCTGTATTGTGATATGCCCCCGTCAAGTAGACAGGTTAAATATCTAAATGGAATGTTTAGTTAATGACCATACTTTATATGAAGTATGGTCATTTTTCTATGCACACCATTTTTCTTTATATTTTTTTATTCGTTTGTTTTCAGGAATCGGATATTCCATTGGTACTATGGCAGATAAAGCTTCCATTCTTACCTCTTTGAACATAAAAAACCTCCTTAAGTAGATTTGGTTATTTACCTTGTCTACTTAAGGAGGATCATATCAGATAGGTGGCAACCTTTTATGCTAGGAGTATTTTTCCTGCGTATTGTTTCTTAAAATAGAAAATAGAGTTCCCAGAGTCAGTGAAATAATAACAATGAAAAAGGCAATAAACATCCAGAATGGTGGACTGATATCTTCTAATATACTGACCACATTCAGGGATATTGTTGTTAGGATGGCTTGGGTGTAGAACCATAATTTCAAATGATGGAAAACGGTTTCAGAAGATTGTGCTTTCAAACTGGAAAGGCCATATCGAATTAATGAAACTGCTATCATGAGAGACGGTATTCCGTTGAAAACACAAAGGGTTAAAGTGAGGGTCTGATATTTCAAATTTGGCTCTGCCTGATAGATGTCACGAAGTGTGATATAAGTGATTGCAATGACACCTACGATGGCAAGCATGGAGAGGAAACTAAGTAGAACCAGAATCTTGGGTGAGGAAAAGAAGTTCTGTTTGTTTGGTTTCGTATTCATAGGATACCTCCTTTAAATAATTTAAATGATAAAAGAATGATAATTTTTTGATATGTTTATTATACACCTTTTGGTTGATTTAACAAGGAGTAGAAAGAATATTTATGAAAAATTAATGAATTTAGTATTAAATTAATGTGGAGGAGAGGATTAATATGTTTGTTTCAAATGATTTGTAAAAAAGAGGCATGGCAAATGTACCGAGCTCCAACCGTTAGATTTTTTGGTCTAACTTTTGGGGGTCACCTCATTGGTTGGTCCTTTTTTATTGCAGTCAGAAGTGGTATAATGGGAAAGATAAAGGAGACAGGTATGAGTAATGTAGTAAAATTTAAAAAACCATTTCAGTCAAAGATTGGGGGAATTATATTCGCCCTTATTTTTGTGTATTTGGTTGTTTTAATAATTGCATTTGTCAGTAAAAAGAAGGTTGCCACCTATGAAGTGGTAAAAGGTGACTTATCCTCTTACTATTCGGAACATGTGCTGGCACTTCGCAGTGAGGAAATGGTAAAAGCGTCAAGCAGTGGCTACATCACCTATTTTGCCAAAGAAAGTACTAAGACCAGTGCGAAAAGCCTTGTGTATGCCCTGGACCAGTCCGGTGACTTAAAAAGCGATATAAAAGAGGCCACTGAAGATGGAAAGAACGATGTTTTCAGCCAGGATCAAAAACAGGAACTTTTATCCACCATGGATGATTATTCATATAATTATTCCGATAACAGTTTCTATAACACCTATGATTTTCAGGATAATGTCAATGTAAGACTGATCGAATATCTTTCCGGCGGAACCAATGGAAGTGCGTCCAAATTTGTAAAAGGAATGTCTGCTTATTTTTCCTATACGGCAGGTTATGTTTTGTATGAGAAGGACGGCATGGAAAATGTAACAATTGATAATTTTACCATGGATGATGTGATTGGAAGCAACTATAAGAAGACCAATTTAAAGCAGCAAACCAAGGTGACTACCGGGGACGAAGTTTATAAATTGGTGACTTCCGAAGACTGGTATCTTGTATGCGAAGCCAATGAAAAACTGTTGGAAGACCTTGGAAAATCCACATATGTGGATGTTACCTTCCAAAGTGACAATAAGACGTTGGAAGTTCCGTTTGAGATTGTGAGACGTGGTAATAAGTCGTTTATGATCATGAAAATCGGAAAAGGCGTGGTTCGCTACGCCAAGCAACGTTATCTGGATGTGGACATTACAGTCAATACCACAAAGGGATTTAAGATTCCAACGTCTTCTATCAGTAAAGAATCCTTTGTGAAGATTCCAAAGGAATATTTGACACAAAGCGGTAACAGTAAAGGATTTTTGAAGATAGGAAAAGATGGCAAGGTAGAATTTGAATCCGTTGCCAGATACAAAAGTGATAAAAAATATTATTATATACATGATAAAGATTTGCAGGTAGGTGATTCCATTCAAATGCCGGGACAGTCAACGTCCTATACACTGAAGGAAACTGCAAAACTTGATTGCGTATACTGCGTGAACAAAGGTTACGCAGTATTGAAGCTGATTAATATAATTAATAAAAATGAGGACTATGCAATCGTGGAAACCGATACTTCTTACGGTGTGAATGATTACGATCATATTGTCCTTGACAGTACTCTTATAAAAGAAGGGGAAATGATATATTAGTATGGAGGCAAACGAAATGTCAGAAGTTATTGAAGGATTGAATAAAGTAAAGGACTCCATTAAGGAAGCTGCAAAAGAAGCAGGCCGTGACGAAAAGGAGATTACCCTTGTAGCAGTTAGCAAGACGAAACCGGTGGAGATGATTGAAGAAGCGTACCGGGTAGGTATTCGGGATTTTGGAGAGAATAAGGTTCAGGAACTATGCGATAAAATGGAACAATTGCCAAAGGATATTCGCTGGCATATGATTGGCCATTTACAGCGTAATAAGGTAAAATACATTATCGGTAAGGTAACATTAATTCATTCTGTGGATTCTTATCGTCTTGCAGAAGAGATTAGTAAGCAGGCAGTTAAAAATCAATGCGAGCAGGACATTCTTGTGGAAATCAACATGGGTCGTGAAACCACCAAATTCGGCCTTATGGAAGAAGATGCAGTGGAGGAAATCAGAAAAATGGCAGCCCTTCCGGGACTGCATATCAAGGGATTAATGACCAGTGCACCATATGTAGTTGAATCCGATGAAAATATGGAAATTTTCCACAAAATGAAGCGTTTAGCAGTTGACATACAGGATAAAAACATTGATAATGTACGTATGGATATTTTGTCCATGGGTATGTCTCAAGATTATGAGGCAGCAATTAAACAAGGCTCAACCATGGTTCGGGTAGGAAGTAAGATTTTTGGTCAAAGATACTACAACGAGCAAGCCTAAATAGAATATTTGTTAGGAGAGATTAATATATGGGACTGATGGATAAGATTCTTGATGTAATGAAACTGGATCCGGATGATGATTTTGAATACGATGACGATTTTGAATTAGACGAAGAGCCGGCAGAGAAACCGGCATTTAAAACGAAAAAGGCAGAAGAGCGTGTGGTGGAAGATACAAGACGTTCTCGTGAGAGAGCACCTAAGGCAGGTAATAAGATTACACCAATTCGTTCCGGCCGTAACAACAGAGGCGGAACAGATATGGAAGTATGTGTTATCAAGCCATCTGCAATTGAAGATGAGCGTGATATTGTAGATACCTTATTAGACGGAAGAACCGTTGTTTTAAATGTAGAAGGATTGGCAGTGGATATTGCTCAGAGAATTATAGATTTCTCTTCCGGAAGCTGTTATGCTTTAGGAGGAAATCTTCAAAAGATTTCAAATTACATTTTCATTATCACACCTTCCAATGTGGACATCTCAGGTGATTTTTCCACAATCATGGATGGCTTTGATGTAAATACTTTTAAGAGTGAGTTTTAACTATGGTACCGGAAGAAAAGCAGATTATTAGACGATTGATGGATTTGGATAATTTAGCTGATACAAAGTACATGGTGACTTATAGCGATTTTTTAAGTGTAACAGAATATAGTATATTTTTGCAGAATAAGAAGGAGTTTCGTTGTGAAACACTTACTTTTTCTGCAATCGATAATTTAGAGCGTCAGATGGTAGCATTTATCCCTGATGCTCTTACTTTTAATAATAATTATCCAATTACCTTATTGAAAATAAAATATAAGAATACAAAATTTGCTCAAAAGTTGAGTCATAAAGATATCTTAGGAACAATTATGGGATTATCCATTGAACGAAGATTAGTGGGAGACATTTTTATGTCTGGAGATGAATTTTATGTTTTGGTTAAAAATTCAATTTCGGATTTAGTAATCGATGAAATTCATCGGATTAAAAGAACAGAAGTGGTTTTAGAAAAATGTGAAATTCAGGATATTTCCATTGAACGTAAAGTTGAAACCCATTATGGGACCATTGCGTCCAATCGATTGGACTGTATTGTTGCAGAATGTGGACACCTGTCCAGAGGGCGTTCCTCTGATTTGATAAAAGAAGGATTAATTTTTATCAATGGAGCACAGGCTTTTCGCAACATGCAGGAAATAAAAGAGGGAGATTTGCTTTCAATTCGTAGAATTGGTAAATTCCGCGTTACAAGCATAGGAGAGGTTAGCAAGAAGGGTAAAATCAAACTTACCTATGAAAAATTCTGTTAATTGTTTTTATGGGTTTGCTAAAGGTATGGGAGTGGAGCGGATATTTAGTTCATGTAAAGTGCCTATCAGACCATAAAAAAGTAAGATGTATATACAATATCTCAAAAAAAGCAGGTTGGATTTCCTTGCTAATAAAGAGATTGAAGTTGATATTATATTTAAAAGAAAGGAAAGCACTATTTTGTAAAGCAAACATCTGAAAATTCAGAAAACAAGCTTTTTAAAATAAGCTATAGTTTAAAAATGGTAAATAAAAAGAAACAGGTTTCGATGACAATTGTTGGAATTGTCTTATTAATTGGAATAGATCAGATAACAAAGTTTTTTGCGACCGAATTTTTGAAAGGTTCAAATGGATTTAATATAATTCCAAATGTGTTAAAACTATTTTATCTCGAAAATTTTGGAGCTGCCTTCGGAATTCTTCAAAATGCCAAAATTTTCTTTGTGATTATTACGGTTTTGTTGCTTGGATTCTTCGTTTTTCTCTTTATAAAATTGCCGGATGATAAAAAATACAATCATTTAAGAGTCGTATTAACCTTCTTTATTTCCGGTGCAATTGGAAACTTGATTGATAGACTGGTTCATACCTATGTAACAGATTTCATTTATTTAGAGTTGATTAATTTTCCGGTGTTCAATGTGGCTGACATTTATGTCACATGTTCCTGCGTTTATTTAGCTTATTTAATTCTGTTTTACTATAAAGATGAAGATTTTAACTTTTTAAAGAAAGGAAACTAAATTTGATGGAAAAGTTAAATTTAAAAGTTGATGAGGAAAATAGCGGAGAAAGAATTGATAAGTACCTAACAAATTGTATTAAAGATAAATCTAGATCATTTATACAAAATCTTTTAAAAGAAGGAAACATCACGGTAAATGAAAAGGAAGTTAAATCAAATTATAAACTATCTCAAAATGATGAGATTACCGTGATTATTCCAGATCCGGTGGAAATTACCTTAGAAGCCCAGAAAATTCCAATTGATATTTTATATGAGGATGATGATATTCTCATCGTAAATAAGCCAAAAGGTATGGTGGTTCATCCAAGTAACGGCCATTTGGAGGGAACTTTGGTGAACGCCATTATGTATCATTGCAAAGATGAGCTATCCGGTATTAATGGAGAAATCAGACCGGGGATTGTTCATCGTATTGATATGGATACAACAGGGTCATTGATTGTTTGTAAAAATGATGTGGCCCATCAATTTATTGCCGATCAGATTGCAGTGCACAGTGTGAATCGTATTTACGAG
Source organism: Lachnospiraceae bacterium (assembly GCA_024680055.1). Lineage (GTDB taxonomy): Bacteria > Bacillota > Clostridia > Lachnospirales > Lachnospiraceae > XBB1006. The sequence continues at coordinate 144,038 of JAILCP010000058.1, forward strand.
GGAATTGTTTATGGAGTTATAAAGGAAGATGAGGGCACTATTCATACCTTAATAGGAAGAAGCAAAAATGATCGTAAAAAAATGGCTGTGGTTAAAGAGAACGGCAAAGATGCCATTACACATTTTAAGGTTTTAGAACGTTTTAAAAATGCCACTTATGTTAGATTTAAACTGGAGACCGGTAGAACTCACCAAATTCGAGTGCATATGGCGTCTATACACCATCCACTTTTAGGGGATGAAGTATATGGTCCAAAGAAACAACTTTATAAAGGATTACAGGGACAGACCTTACATGCGAAAACCATTGGATTGATTCATCCAAGTACCAAGGAATATCTTGAGGTTCAGGCTCCCTTACCCGCTTATTTTGTGGAGCTATTAGATAAATTGCGTAAAACAACTTGAAAATTCTGACAAATTAAGATAGAATAGTAGCAAGAGAGCAACCTAACAAAAAGGGGGATATTATCATGAGTAACCTAATTATTACAATTGGGCGTGAATTTGGCAGCGCCGGTAAAGATGTGGGAATTAAATTGGGGGAACGTTTAAATATACCATGTTTTGATAAGGAATTATTGGAACGAGCTGCTCAAGACAGCGAATTTTGTAAAGAGATTTTCGAGCAAAACGATGAAAAGCCGTCCAACAGTTTTTTATATTCCTTTGTTTCTGATTCACATGCCTTGAATGGATTTACATCCCCGGGTGTGGTTGATATGCCTTTAAAGCAAAAAGTGTTCTTAGCGCAGTTTGAAGCAATTAAAAAGATCGCACAAATGGAATCCTGTGTTATGATTGGCCGATGTGCAGACTACGCCTTGGCGGACCATGATAATTTAGTCCGTGTGTTTGTTCGTGCCAGTGAAGAATATAAAATGAATTACATTAGGGAGCGATTTTTTACCAAAACAGATAAGGAAACCATTAGCTTAATGGAAAAAATCAATAAGAAGCGTTCTAATTATTATAATTATTACACCGGAAAACGTTGGGGAGATTCAAGAAGCTATGATTTGTGTTTATCCTCATCGGATTTGGGGATTGATGGCTGTGTGGACCTGATTTTGGAATATATCAGATTAAAAGAGAAATTTAAAGGCTAACTTTTCGTTAAAGTTGACTTTTGCGAATAGTTGTATAGAGCGATTCATTGCAATAATATAGCTGTATTTCCATTGCTTTTAGCATTTGGGAATACAGCTACTCTTTTACTTATTATAATTCTTTGGAATCCAGGATAATGGTAAAAGGTCCGTCATTTAATAATTCTATTTTCATGTCAGCTCCAAACGATCCGGTTTGTACGTTGGAAACAGATTCTTTGGATTTTTCAATAATGTATTGATACAAATGCTCAGCCAATTCCGGATTTCCTGCCTTAATAAAGGATGGACGGTTTCCTTTTTTACAATCGGCGTACAAGGTAAACTGAGAAATTAATAATAAAGATCCATTCACATCCTTTAAGGATAAGTTGGTTTTGTCGTTTTCATCGGCAAAAATCCGAAGGCCTATCATCTTTTTAACCAATTTGTCCGCAATTTCTTCGTTGTCGGATTCTTCCACGCCAATGAGAACCATAAAACCTTGGTTAATCTCTCCAATAATTTCAGATTCCACGGTGCAGCTTGCATGGGTAACGCGCTGTATTACAAATTTCATGTGTTTCATCTCCTTAAATTCAACTATTCGTAAAAACACTATAGTTCTTACCTTGTAATTATTGTATAATACATTTATGGAGATGAAAAGATATGGAATTACAAAAGTTATACAGTTATTTGCGTCGTGGAATTGACGATTATCATATGATTACTTCCGGAGATAAAATTGCAGTCGGCATTTCCGGCGGAAAGGATTCCCTTGCATTATTATATGGACTGGCAGGGCTGAAGCGCTTCTACCCTCTCCCATTTGAATTGGTGGCGATTACCGTGGACGTAGGATTTGAAGGAATGAATTTTAAACCCATTGCAGAGCTTTGCAAGAAGTTGGAGGTTCCTTACGAAATTGTAACCACGGATATTAAGGAAATTGTATTTGATGTGCGAAAGGAATCCAATCCTTGCTCTCTATGTTCCAAAATGAGAAAAGGAGCTTTAAATAACAGAGCCAAGGAACTTGGCTGTAACAAAATTGCCTATGCACATCATAAGGATGATGCTGTGGAAACCTTGATGATGTCATTAATATATGAGGGAAGAATCCACTCTTTTTCCCCTGTAACCTATTTAGATAAAATGGATTTAACTTTAATCAGACCCATGATTTATGTGTGTGAATCAGAAGTTGTAGGGTTTAAGAATAAATATAATTTGCCTGTGGTAAAAAGTACCTGTGAGGCAGACGGAAACACCAAAAGAGAATATGTAAAGCATCTTTTGGCAGATATTAATAAAGAAACCGGCGGGGTAAAAAATCGCATGTTTACGGCCCTGGTCACAGATCACATCTCCGGTTTTGGAGTTTTGAAGGAGGATTCTCATGAAAGATGAAGTCTATCATGATTTAGTTAATAAGCGTAATCAGTTGAAATTAAGACAATTGCAAAAGGAACTGCCGGAATTTTGCAAGGAATTTTTTCTGGGAATTGAATCACAAACACAGTCCAGAACCAGAATTGCTTACGCATATGACCTGGGAATCTTCTTTAACTTTTTACATCAAAACAATCCGGCCCTGGCAAAAATGGAAATCAAGGACTTTCCTCTCTCACTTTTGGATCAGATTACTCCAACAGATATTGAGGAATATGTCTCCTATCTTCATTACTATATCAAAGATGGCAAGGAATACACCAATGATGAGCGGGGACTTGTTCGTAAACTTGCAAGCTTGAAAAGCTTTTATAACTATTTTTTCCAAAAAGAGAAAATAGAAAAGAATCCTGCAGCACTGGTGAAATTACCAAAACGACATGAAAAGAATATTGTGCGCTTAGAAGTGGATGAGGTTGTGAAGTTCTTAGACCAGGTGGAAGGTGGAGAAAAACTAACCAAACATCAACAAAAGTATCATGAGCATACCAAGGTACGTGATTTGGCCATGATGACCCTTTTACTTGGTACCGGTATTCGTGTTTCTGAGTGCGTGGGACTTGATATTGATGATGTGGACTTTGAAAATAACGGAATTCGTATCTACAGAAAAGGTGGCGCAGAGTCCGTTGTTTATTTTGGCGAGGAAGTCAGAGATGCGCTTCTTGCTTATATGGAGGAGCGAAATATGATGGAAGCTTTGCCGGGACATACCAATGCTCTCTTTTTATCCATGCAAAAGAAACGTATCGGTGTAAGATCCGTTGAAAATCTTGTTAAGAAATACGCAAAAACAGTGACCAATCTGAAAAATATAACACCCCATAAACTTCGCAGTACCTATGGTACCTCTTTATACCGCGAAACAGGGGATATTTATCTGGTAGCTGATGTTCTTGGCCATAAAGATGTTAATACAACGAAAAAGCATTATGCGGCGTTAGAGGATCAACGAAGACGTAGTGCTGCTGATAAAGTACATTTAAGAAAAGATTAAGAAAAGGGAGGTTTTACATAAATAAAATCTCCCTTAAATTAGTTGAACATCGGAATTAATATCAACTATTATTTCATCGATAGGCATACCGGTAACATCGGAAATCTTTTGTGCAATACGCTGCTGTACCAAAGCTGCAATATCTTGAGTTTTCATTCCCTG